>CAMCYL010000025.1 GCA_945883905.1 Akkermansia muciniphila
AGAAACGATTCGCTCGATTATCCCTCCATTGACTCCCCCCGATCCCCAGCGCATTTCGAATCCTAAAGGATTCGATGCGCTCCCCTATGCATTCAATCCATCCCTAAAGGGACGGGGACTTCCGAAAACTTTAGTTTTCGGAATTGCTGAGGATTGACTTTATTATTCAAAAGAATAATAAAAATTATATAAGATCCACTGGATTTAAAGGAGAAAAGAGGGAGTATGCATTTTTGAAGGATAAAAGAATGGAAAAAGAATGGATTTGAAATGAATTTAAAATCGAAATCGAAGTCATTGAGCGCTTCATCAAGCGGGCTAATTTTATCTAAGCTCGCGACCTGTATCTCTGTTCAAGGAGCGCGTCATCACAACTTAAAGAATGTGAATCTCTCAATTCCTTTACATCAACTCACCGTGGTGACGGGGTTGAGTGGATCGGGAAAATCGACTTTAGCCTTTGATACCCTTTATGCGGAGGGTCAGCGTCGTTATGTGGAGACCTTTTCCCCTTATACGCGTCAATTTTTAGAACGAATGGATAAACCGGAGGTTGATCGGATAGAGGGACTTCCCCCTGCTATTGCGATTCAACAAACGAATTCGGTCAAGACCTCTCGTAGTACTGTTGGAACCATGACAGAGATTGCGGATCATTTAAAGGTTTTGATGCCGAAGATCTCAACACTATTTTGTCCGAAATGTGATCGAGAGATTCACCCTTATTCGGTGATTGAAATCATTGAGGCGATTCAGAAAAAAGGAGTGGGTCCTTGGCTTGTCGGATTTTCAGTTTCTGTCCCAGAAACAATGAACGTGGATCTGGTTTTGGATGAACTACGAAGCCAAGGTTTTCATCGATTATTCCATCAGGAGAAGGTTTTGCGTTTGGATGAAGCGACTCCTGAAAGCTTGAAAATGGATCGATCGTTGTGGGTGATTTTGGATCGAGTTTCGGTCACAGAGCGAGTACGATTTAAGGAGTCGGTGGAACGGGGATTGGAATTTGGCAAAGGAGTAGTTCTTTTCCGTGAAGCCGCCCACCCTTCTGAAGAGAGAGAGATCCGTTATTCGAATCGCTGGTATTGTCCTGATGATCGAATTGATTTTAAGGAACCGACCCCCGCTCTTTTCTCTTTTAATAATCCTGTGGGGGCCTGTCCCTCTTGTAAGGGATTTGGACGAGTCGTTGAGATCGATTACGATAAGGCGATTCCGGATCATCGTTTGACCTTGGCCTCTGGTGTGATTAAGCCTTTTCAGACCCCCTCATTTGAGGATTGTCAAAAAGATCTCATTCGCTTTGCGAAGTCGAAGAAGATTCCACTGGATATTGCCTTCGATCAGCTCAAGGCGGAACATCGTCAATGGGTCATTGAAGGGGATCCGGAGTTTGAGGAGGGGGAGTGGACGAAGCGTTGGTATGGGGTGAAAGGTTTTTTTCGATGGTTGGAGAGTAAGTCGTATAAGATGCATGTCCGTGTTTTACTTTCGAAATATCGGACCTATCTCCCCTGTGAAAGTTGTCGGAGCGGACGGTTTCAGCCGGAGACCTTAAATTTTCAGGTAAAGCAACTTTTTGAGAACAGTTCACGATGGACACTTCCTCAGTTGAATCAATTGCCGATGGATCGAGCGATTCAGTTTTTTGATTCCTTAGCGATTTCGAAGCAGGATCCGGGAGCGGAACAAATACGGAAGGAGATCCTGGCTCGTTGTCGCTACTTAACGGAGGTGGGACTTGGTTATTTGACTTTAGATCGATCGACTCGTGGTCTCTCTGGTGGAGAGGTCCAGAGAGTAAATCTAACCTCTTGTCTAGGGAACTCCTTAGTCAATACCCTCTTCGTTTTGGATGAGCCGAGTGTCGGACTTCATCCGCGTGATATTCATCAGCTTGTTGGAGTGCTTCATCGTTTACGCGATCGGGGGAATACAGTTGTGGTGGTGGAACATGAAGAAAGTGTGATGCGATCGGCAGATCATTTAGTGGATATGGGACCGCTTCGTGGAGAGCAAGGGGGAGAGGTCGTTTTTTCAGGGACCTATCGCGATCTTTTAAAAAACCGCGATTCTTTAACCTCTCAGTATTTACGAGGGGAAAAAACAATTTCTGTTCCGAAGAAACGACGAAATCTCGAACAAAGTCCACGATTGATCGTTGAAAAAGCGAGCGAACATAATTTGAAGGGGATCGATGTTTCGATTCCATTGAAGGGACTTATTGTCGTTACCGGAGTCAGTGGATCTGGGAAAAGCTCTTTGATTCATCATGTCCTTGCTCCTCGTTTAGAGATGGCATTAAAATTCGGTCATGCGGAGGGGATTCAAGGCACGGATGCCGTGCAAAGTTTTGTTACAGTCGATCAATCCCCGTTGACAAAAAGTTCCCGCTCAAATCCCGCTCTTTATTTGGGAATTTATGATGATATCCGAACCCTTTTTGCGGAGACGGAGGAGGCGAAACGAGAAGGATTTACCGCCTCTCATTTTTCCTTTAATTCCAGTTTAGGGCGCTGTGAGCGTTGTGCGGGGACAGGATTTGAAAAAATTGAGATGCAATTTCTGGCGGATGTTCATGTGATCTGTCCGATCTGTAATGGAAAACGATTTCAAAATTTAGTGTTGCAGATTCCTTATCAGGGAAAAACAGTGGACCAGGTATTAGCGATGACCGTTCATGAAGCCTTGCTCTTTTTTGGTAACGGTTATGAGCAGATGGAATCAACCCAGCAACGTCGCAGTGGACGGATTCTTTCCGGTTTAAAACTTCTATCAGAGGTGGGGCTGGAATATCTCCGACTCGGACAGCCGCTGAGTCAACTTTCTGGGGGAGAGGCACAAAGAATTAAGCTGCTGAGTTATTTACATGGATTGAAATTGGAGAGTGAACAAGGGGCGATTCGGCGGGAGAATTCCGGTGCGGGAACCAGTCGTGTGATTTTACTCGATGAACCGACGACGGGACTTCATTTTGAGGATATTCGGTTGTTGCTCCTCCTCTTTCATCGAATGGTAGATCAAGGGGATTCAGTGATCATTATTGAACATAATCTGGATGTGATCAAAAATGCAGATTGGGTGATTGACCTCGGTCCGGAGGGGGGAGAGCAAGGAGGAACGATTATTGCTGCGGGGAGACCGGAGGAGATCGCGAAGAACTCGAAAAGTCACACGGGTCGATTTTTAAAAGAAAAATTACAATCGGGAGTAGAGGCGAAAAAAGAGAAGGAGAACTACTCTAAAAAGCCTCCTTCTCCTCCGAAGCAAATCGAGATTCGTGGGGCACGACATCATAATCTTAAAAATATCGATCTCGATATTCAACTGAATGAGATCACTGTTTTTACAGGATTAAGCGGTTCTGGAAAATCGACATTGGCCTTTGATCTGCTTTTTTCAGAGGGACAACGTCGCTATTTAGATAGTCTCAATGCCTTCGCCCGACAATTCGTTGAACAGATGGAGAAACCGGATGTCGATCGGGTCACGGGGATTCCTCCCGCGGTGGCGATTGAACAACGACTCACTCAAGGGGGGGGCAAGAGTACTGTTTCGACGGTCACGGAGATTCATCAATTTCTAAGGCTTTTATATTCGAAGCTAGCGACTCCGTATGACCCTCAAACGGGGGAGGAGGCACAAAGACAATCCCTTGATGAGATTTCAGAGAAAATCGATACAATGCTAAAAAAAGGGGAGTTAACCTTAGTCGCTCCGTTGATCAAGGGGAGAAAAGGCATTCATACCGAGCTTGCGGCTTGGGCTTTAAAAAACAAATATCCTTACTTGCGAGTCGATGGAAAGTGGATCGAACCGCAAAAATTTAAAGCTCTTGATCGATTTAAAGAGCACAGCATTGATTTAATTCTCGGCAATCTTTCGAAGAAACTAGAGCCGGCAAAACGGCGAGATTTGATTCAAAAAGCAGTGACTCTTGGGAAAGGAGTTTGCTCGGTGATCGATTCGAAAAGTGTGGAACGACTTTTTAGTACGCACTATGCCTGCTCTAAAAGTGGACGTTCGTTTGAGGAACTTGATCCTCGACTCTTCTCCTTTAACTCCCCCCATGGGTGGTGTCCGACCTGCCAAGGATTCGGAAGAGTGGCGGAGATGAAGACTCAAGGGGAAACGGCTTTAGAGATCGAGGTTGAGATTGAACAACGGATGGAGTCGAAGGCAGAGGGGGAGGAGAGTATCCTTTGTCCTGATTGCCAAGGGTCTCGTCTGAATGAGATTGCGCGGGCGGTTCGACTTCCTTATGGAGCGAAGGTGAAGAATCAAGGAAGAAGTTTGCCGGAGTTGGGGGAACTTTCGATTGAAGAGGCTTTTACGTTTATTCAAACAATCAAGCTTGTGGGGCGAGAGGCTGCGATCGCTCAAGATATTTTGCCGGAGATTGAACAACGACTGGGGTTTCTGATTGAGGTCGGATTGGGGTATTTGACCTTAAATCGGGGATCAAAAACCCTTTCTGGGGGAGAGTCGCAGCGGATTCGATTGGCGGCTCAGCTTGGAACCAATCTTCAAGGTGTCCTTTACGTGTTAGATGAGCCGACCATTGGACTTCATCCACAGGATAATGATCGGCTGTTAAAATCCCTTCAACTTCTTCGTGATAAAGGGAACACCTTGGTCATCGTTGAACATGATGAAGAGACGATGAAGATTGCAGATCGGATTATTGATCTTGGTCCTGGGGCGGGAATCCATGGAGGAAAGATTATTGCGGATGGCACTTGGAAGCGGTTGATCGCTCAAAAGGGATCGATTACCGGTCATCTCCTCGGAAATCCGCTCAAACATCCGTTTCAAGGAAAACGTCGAGAACCTCAAGGAAGCTATCGGATCACTCAAGCGACTACTCACAATCTTAAAAATTTAAATATCGATTTACCACTTCGTGTTCTCAACGTGATTTGTGGCGTGAGCGGCTCTGGGAAAAGTACGTTGATCCATGAGGTTTTAAAGCCGAGAATCAGTGCGGCGATTGCTAAAAAAGCGAAAATTCCCTTTGATGCAGTGATTGAGGTCGATCAATCTCCGATCGGAAAAACCTCTCGTTCAACCCCTGCGACCTATTTAGGAATTATGGATCGACTTCGAGCTCTTTATGCTCAGATTCCGCTTGCCCGTCAGCGGGGCTATAGTGCGAGTCGATTCTCTTTTAATACCAAAGGAGGACGCTGTGAGGTTTGTCAGGGCCAAGGGGATATTAAGATTGAGATGTCTTTTATGCCCTCCTTTCATGCTCCTTGTGAATCCTGTTTAGGTAAACGATTTAATCAAGAGACCTTAGAGATTCATTATCGAGAGAAATCAATCGCTGATCTTTTATCTCTTTCGGTCGATGAAGCGGTCGTTTTGTTTGAATCTCAATCCGATATTCGAATTCCTTTAGAGCTCATGCGAGATATTGGGTTGGGATATCTGACTTTGGGACAAAAAAGTTCAACGCTTTCGGGAGGGGAGTCGCAACGGATTAAAATGGTGGCAGCATTGACGGAATCGTTACAACAACAGGATAAAATTCGGATGCGATCGAGACAAGGGGTCCCGCACCATCTCTATCTTTTAGAGGAACCGACGATTGGATTACATATGTCGGATGTTGAGAAACTCCTGAGAGTTTTTCATCGTTTAGTCGATCTCGGACATACGGTCGTTGTGATTGAACATCATCTCGATGTGATCGCTGAGGCGGATTGGCTTTTGGAGCTAGGGCCAGTTGGAGGAGAGAGGGGAGGGTATCTGATTGCCGAGGGAACGCCGGAGACAATCGTCAAAAAGAAAACAGCAACGTCGCGATTTTTAAAAGAGATTTTAGATCGTTCCCCCTAGCTCCTATCCCAATAATCTTCCCTTGCAAAATCATAAAGCGGTGCTTTTTTCTCATTCATGAATCATTTTATTAAATATTACTGGATCGTTTTTGGGTTACTTTGTGCAATCGGAGGTTGGATGGGCTATTATAAAGCGGGATCAATTATCTCCTTGATTGCCGGAGGACTCTGTGGAGTGATTTTGATCTATTCCGGCTTTTGCTCCAGTGTTGCCCCTCGGCGTGCCGCTATTTTGGCGCTTATTATTTCGATCGTATTGCTCTCACGATTTATTCCGACCTATATTCAAAAGCAGAAACCGATGCCGGCAATTCCGGTGATAGTTCTCAGTCTGTTTAGTGCCAGTTTGGCGATCGTTCGCTATCGAAAAAATTAGTTTCTCTCTATCCGGGCGACCAGGTTTCTGATTACAGAATCGCGGTTTTTTTAACAATAAGGATTGGTTTTATAAAAAGTTTGACATCGATATTAATGACGATATAAATGGTCGTTATTAACGATTAAGATACTCATGAACTTTTTTTCTTCTATGTTTCGGTTATTAGCATTGCTCCTCACATTTCTGAGTGGGATTGCATTCGTGCAGACAAAAGAGATCTCGTTATTAAATGTTTCCTATGACCCAACGAGGGAGCTTTTTAGTGATTACAATGAGGTTTTTAAGCGTTACTGGAAGAATAAGTGCGGTGATGAGATTCAGGTGAATCAATCTCATGGGGGTTCAGGAAAACAGGCTCGTTCGGTGATTGATGGATTGGATGCAGATGTGGTGACGTTGGCGTTAGGGGGAGATATCGATTTTATTGCTGAAAAAGGAAAATTGATTCCTTCCGATTGGCAAAAAAAACTACCTTATAATAGTACTCCTTACACCTCGACGATTGTTTTTTTAGTCCATAAAGGAAATCCGAAAGGAATCAAAGATTGGAATGATTTAATTCAATCCGGAGTTCAAGTGATTATGCCCAATCCGAAAACATCTGGAGGGGCACGATGGATCATTCTTGCTGCTTATCATGATGCTCTTGAGAAGAATAAAGGGGATGAGCGGAAGGCAAAGATCTTTTTGAAGGAGTTGATTAAAAATGTTCCGGTTCTTGATGCCGGGGCGAGGGGATCGATGACGACCTTTGTTGAGCGAGGAATTGGGGAGGTCCTTTTAGCTTGGGAGAACGAAGCGATGCTCGTCACGGATACTTTCGGGAAGGAGAAATTTGAAATTGTAACCCCTCCGACCAGTATTTTAGCGGAGCCCTCTGTAGCACTTGTGGAGCGAGTTGCAAAACGACGAGGGACCATGGAGATGGGAAAGGCTTATCTTGAATATCTTTATTCGGATGAGGGACAGCGAATTGTGGTGAAACATCACTATCGTCCGCGAGATCAAAAAATTGCGGAAGAGTTTTCAAAAAAGTTTTCTTCCTTAAAACTTTTTACAATTGATGAAGCCTTTGGCGGGTGGAGTCAGGTCAATCGGAAGTTTTTTGCTGAAGGTGGAATTTATGATCAGATTTCGATGCCTTAAAGATCATTTGTTTTCACCGTAAGGGGTCTTGAAAATCAAAGTTATTTTTTCTCAAAATCTCGATCTTGCCTTGTGAGGATGAAAAACCTAAAGAGAGAGGATGATCAAATGCACTCTCATTCTTCCATTGGCTGTCGAACGACGGCAGAGGCTTTGATCTTATTGAACTTTGGATTTTTGTATGTCAATTGAACCCCCTTTGATCTCCCCCGCTGTTGCCCAACGTGAAATTGGCAGACGACGAACTTTTGCGATTATTTCTCATCCGGATGCTGGTAAAACAACATTAACAGAGAAATTCCTTCTTTATGGAGGGGCGGTTCAGCTCGCTGGAAGTATTAAAGCGAAGAAAAATCAACGTGCAACGACCAGTGATTGGATGGAGCTCGAAAAACAGCGGGGAATTTCGGTCTCTTCAACCGTGCTTCAATTCGAATACAACGGTTGTTGTGTGAATTTACTCGATACCCCTGGTCACAAAGATTTTTCCGAAGATACCTATCGAGTTCTCTCCGCCGTTGATGCGGCGATTATGGTGATCGATGGGGGAAAAGGAATTGAGAGTCAAACCCGCAAGCTTTTTGAAGTATGTCGTCAACGTGGGGTTCCGATTTTTACTTTTATGAATAAGATGGATCGAAGCACCCGTCCCCCTTTAGAGCTCTGTGATGAGTTAGAGAGTGTTCTCGGAATTCATGCCTGTCCGTTGAATTGGCCCTTAGGCGATGGAGCAGAATTTAAAGGGATTTTTGATCGACAAAAAAAGGAGTTTCATCTTTTTGAGAAAACACCTCAAGGGGCATACGCTGCTCCGTTAGAGGTAAAAGGGATTGAAGATGAATCGGTAAGATCGATTCTTCCCCCTGATGTTTACCAACGCGTTTGCCATGAGCTTGAACTTCTCGATGGAGCGGGAGCAGAATTTGATGTGGAACAGATTCGACGGGGAAAGATCTCCCCCGTTTTCTTTGGAAGTGCCGCGAATAATTTTGGAATCCAATTCTTACTCGATCGTTTTTTAGAACTCGCTCCCCCCCCTGCGGCTCGGCGTTCGATCGGAGGGATGGTGGAGCCTACGGCCCCTCGATTCTCCGGTTTTGTTTTTAAGATTCAGGCCAATATGAATCCTAAGCATCGCGATCGGATTACTTTTATTCGGATTGTCTCAGGACTTTTTGAACGAGATATGGATGTCACGAATCAACGCAGTGGAAAGTTGATTCGACTTTCGAATTCCCAACGGCTATTTGCGCAAGAGCGAGAGACAGTGAATGAGGCGTGGGCAGGGGATGTGGTCGGGATTGCAGGAAATCACGATTTTCAAATCGGAGATACGTTGAGTATTGATCCAGGGCTTGAGTTTCAAGAGATTCCCCGTTTTGCCCCTGAATGTTTTGCCTCTCTCCATAATACGAGTACCGCAAAATACAAACGATTCCGAGAGGGTTTAGAACAACTTTTAAAAGAGGGGGTCGCTCAGGCCTTCGATATTCCTGGTCATATTCAACGGGTTCCTCTGCTCGGGGCTGTTGGTCCTCTTCAATATGATGTCCTTAAATTTCGATTGGAAAGTGAATATGGGGCCGAATGTCGTGTGGAGATGGAGAGTTGGAAACTCGTTCGCTGGATTCGATTAAAAAAAGAGCTCCCGACAGCAAAGGGAGAGGTTAAACTTGATCTGCCTAGCCAGTCGGTGGAGGTCGTTGATGCTTATGGATCCAAGGCTGTTTTATTCACGAGTCCTTGGTCGATCAAGTATTTTGAAGATCAGAATCCCTCTTGGGAAACAAGTGTGACCCCTTTCAAGGGAGAGGCGAGAAATTGATCTTTAGACCCCTTTTTCATTCATGATACGATCGGATTTCAATCAAAAGAACCCGGAAAAATCGAAGTTTCGCTCTTGGGGAGAGAAACAGGGATTCGGAAATTCTCTTTCTAAAAAAGCCGTCGGGTCATTTTCTAAAAAAACTCCCTCTTATTTCATTCCCTTTCATTCCCTGATGGCGCCGACCCTCTTTCGAGCCTCTCGTTTTGTCACCTGGAGAATTGATAAACGAGATTACTATCCTGGAAGAGGGGATGAATTTCGGATCCATGTGAATTGTCATGCATTACCGTATCGATTTAAATGCATCTCGATTCAAAAAATGAATTTGGATCTCTGTCGAAAACGTTATGTTTCTGATTGGCAGTCGATGAGTTTTGAGGGATTTGAAGTCCTTTGGACACGGATTCATCAACGTCCTTATGAGGGAGAACTCAAGGTGATCGTTTATACGATTGATTGGCTTGATCCACTTCCGGAGGGAAAAATTGATGATACCTCATTTCTTCCGGTTGTTTAGCCGATTTTGGGAAGGCTTAAGTGGCTCGATCTACGATGACCTCGATAAACATTGGAAATTCATGTTGCATTCGCATCATATCGGTCCGATTTTTGACGCAGACATCAATGACCGGGACATTTTGTCCTTGTTGTCGTGCGGCCTTTCGAGAGATGACGGCGGAGCCTGTATCTTGAGCGATAAGCGTCCCGATTCCAGGGATTTGAATTTTGGATCCGTAAGGAATTGTGCGGAAGCAAACGGCGGCTGACTTCCAAGGAACTAAACGATCCCCCTTCGCCGATTTGAAACCGCTGCGGGCTTCATTCGGATAATAGAAGGTTATTCGTGCCTTAAAGGTTTTAGAGGAGGGAGTTGATTGGCTTTGTGTTCTTGCTTCGAGTGGAGAAATGAAAGCAGTAATAAGGATTAAGATGCTGATAGTAAGTATTTTATGAAAATTATGTGACAATTTCATGACGCCGTGAATAGGTAGAGTCTTTTAAAAATGAGTCAATCATATTGTTTTATCTTGTGAATGCGTAAACCTCGATTATCCTTATAAAGAGAAGTGATTTTGGAATAGGGGCAAGGATGTCGTCCCGCCTATTCTTGAATATCAAATGGGAATCACTTCCAGATCCAACCGGGGGAGTTGAAACGTCACATGATTGTGACTGAAGTTGGAGGTTTACGATGGTATCTGGAAAAGGACTCTCTCAAGAGGTAAAAGTAAGTCGTGCGATTGCTCGATGTATTTTAACGGGGACAGCCTCAGTTGTTGCGACGTATCTGATCTGGAAAGTGGTCGATACAATTTCGATGGAGGTTCCAATGATGTTTGGTTCGACCTGTCTATTGGTCGGTTTGATTGCGGTGTTATCCACCGTCATGGCAATTTATAAACTGAACAACCATAAGCCGATGATTCGACTCGCTCCCACGCCAGCAAAGTCAACTCTCCAAAAACCAACGAAGGTCGAATCCTTTTCTGAAGATATCTTTATGGCAGTGAGTGTTGATAAGTCTGAGGGGGCTTGGTATCAACGGAATTGATCTTTAATCTTACTTTGTCTTCATGACAATAACCCCTGTCCAGTTTTCATCGGGGGGGGTTTGGATAAAGTGTTCGCATGATTCAATGTACTCATGGATCAGATAATCGTCGGCTTTTTCTTGGTCAGCCGCTCTGAAGGTTTCTAAGGCAGCTTTAAATTCCCGGTGACGATAGAGTTGAATCGCTTTTTCGTAAGTCACAAGCCACTGTTTTTTAGATTTTGGATAAAGGGGATCGATCCTTTCAAGGACACCGAAGATCTCCGTCGGTTTTGTTTTTCCTTTCATTTGAACCAGAGCCACCGAGCGAAGTTGAAACTGTTTTTCGACGAGTGGAGCAACCGACTCTCCGAGTAAGAGTTCGGTATGGTATTCTTTGGTAAGGCCTTCGATTCTTGAGGCGGTATTCACGGAGTCTCCGATGACGGTAAACTCCATTCGTTCATGGGCTTTATCGTCGGAGCCCATGTCGCCGACAATTGCTTGTCCGTGATTGATTCCGATACCGACCTGGAGTTCCGGTTTTCCTTCGAGTTTCCATTTGAGGTTGAGGCCTCGAAGTTCCTCAATCATATCAAGGGCACATTGGACGGCTCGTTGAGCATCGATTTCAGGCCCTTCTGTTTCTGCGTTTCCCCAGATTGCCATGACGGCATCCCCAATGAATTTATCGAGTGTTCCATTATTTTGAAACACACACTTCACCATCTTGGTGAGATATTCATTGAGTTGTTTGACGAGTGCCTCCGGATCCGCACTCTCTGTTAGAGTTGTGAATCCTCTCAAGTCAGAGAAGAGAATAGAGACCGTTTTACGACCTTGAAGTTTCTCCGGGTTTTCAAGGAGCATTCGGACGACATTTTTAGAGACATAGCGTTCGAGATGGGAGCGGAAACGGGCACGTTCTTTTTGCTCCTCAATAATTTCGTAGATATTACAAAAAAAGACGGAGCCGTTGAAAGCAAGAGTCGGAATGAAGCAGAGAATGACGAGGTTAAGATAGTTAAAAAAGAGATAGGCGATCAGGAGAAAAACGAGATTAAGACCAAGGAGCAATAGAATTCTCATTCGGGGGCTACGGGAGGAGCAGAGGAGTCCATACGCCATGACTCCCGAAATGAAAATCGTCAATAGATCTGCCAGAGGAGAAGTGGGATAGAGGAAGGCCTTTTGCATGGCCGCATTAAGCGTATTTAAATGAATTTTAGGTCCTGGCATCGGCAACGGATAGGAGGTCTTATGGTAGTCATGACCCCAATTTCCAAGGGGACCGATGAGGATAATTTTATCTTTAAAAAATGCTCCGGAATTGAAATTACGCTCCCAAATTTTTTCATCAAAGATTTGATAGATGGGAATCGGTCTAAAGGTGTAATCGTGATCTGTATTGATTTCATTTTGAAATTGCGGGTTATAGGTGAAGCGAAAATAGACCTCATGGGGGAGAGGAAAAAAGGGGCTGTTTTTAGAGATTTTCTCTAAGATTTTGGCAGAAAGCGAGGAGATCGGCTCGTTCAGACTATTGTTTCGATGATAAATCGAGCGGCGAATGACTCCATCTTGATCAGCCCAATAATTAAAATAGCCTACGCTATCCCAAAGAGGTCGACTCTCAGGAGAGGAAAAATCTCCGAGAATGTTTGGATTTGGAAAGGAGATGGTTTCTTGATTTTGATTGCTCTTATTGTAGTTCGGATCCTCTTTATAAAATTCATTTGAATAAGAATCGACTTGAATATTCATTCCTAACACCACGGAGTCGGAATTTTTTAAAAGGGCTCGGTGAAAGGCATCATCCCCCTCTCGTTCCGATTTAAATTCAAAATCCAAAGCGACGATCGTGGCGCCAGCACCGACAAGCCGTTCGATTGTCAATCCCCAGATTTCTCGTGACCAAGGCCACGATTCGGAGAGAATTTTTGAAGCTTTATTCTTTTTTTGATCCTCTGGAATCAGATCGGCGTAATTTTGTTTATCGACCGCAATATAAATAAGACGAGGGTCCTCAGGGATTTTTTTACCGATCAGGACTCTCCAGTCATAGGTTTTTGCCTCGATCGCCAAAAAGGGCTGCAGGGGAATAAAACGATCGGTCCAATAGAAAAGAATACAGATAAAAGTCACTGTGAAGGCAACCTTTTGATAAAGAGTCTGATAGTTTTTTTGCTGCACTTTTAGAAATTACCTCATTTTTAAACAGAGAAAATCAAAAAAATGCTAACTTTCATGCTCTTTTTTCTGCCTTGGCTTCATCTGATCCTTTGTTACGATTACTTTGCTTTATGAAACAAGTTTCTTTTGCCCTCTTCGGTTGGATTATTCTGACGATCTCTATTTTGTCGGCTCAATCGAGTTCTCAAGGGAGTCATCAGGCGATTTTTGAGGCGATCAATGAAGGACGACTTGATGGAGCGATCACGCTTTTAGATGCTGCGATTGTAGGGAATCCAAAAAGTTCTTTGCTCTATTATTACAAAGGGGTCGTTTATGGAAGGAAGGGAGAAATTGAAAAGGCGCATTCATTTTTTGATCAGGCCATTGCCTATGATCCTCAAAATGCCGATGCCTATTATAATCGGGGGGTGATTTTCTTTAATAGCGGTAAAATAGAGGAGTCCTTAAGGGATTATGATCAGGCGATTGAAATCGATTCCTCTCGAGGGGTATTTTGGAATAGTCGGGGGTTAGTGAAAGGGGCAAAAGCCGATTTTAAAGGGGCGATTGCAGATTATACGAAAGCGATCGCTTTGGATTCTAAAAATGCTGACTTTTATTTTAACTTAGGAACCGCTTTATCGAAATCAGGAGATTTTGATCATGCGATCAAGGAGTTTTCAACCTCGATACGACTCGTAGGCGATAGGCCTGATGTGTATAACCAACGAGGAATCGCTCGTGTGACACGCAATGAGCTTGCCTCTGCTTTGGAGGATTTTAATCGTTCCCATGAACTAGATCCACAGAATGTAAATACGATTAACAATCGCGGCTATGTTCACTGTAAGATGGGTCAATTTGCGGTTGGGGTTCAAGATTTTAGTGCAGCGATTAAACTCGATCCCACTTTTGCGATGGCCTATTATAACCGTGCGATGGCTCACTCGGCGCTGCAGCATCCCGATCTCGCATTGGAGGATTACAATAAAGCAGTCGAATTGGATCCGAAAAATTTTGATGCCCTTTCTAAACGTGGAACATTGCTCGCTCAAAAAGGGGATGTTTTTAATGCCTTAAACGATCAACAGAAAGCGTTGGAGTTAAATCCGAGCTTTGCCTTGGGATATTATCATCGGGGAATTGTTCAAAAGAAATCCGGGGATTTAAAGGGGGCGATTGAAAGCTATTCAAAGGCTTTGGAGCTCAATCCGAAGTTTGCGAGTGCTTTATTTAATCGGGCACGATTAAAATCAGAGAGTGGCGATGAGCTTGGGGCTTATGACGATTATACCCGAGCGATTGCGGCAAATCCACGTCATGCGAATGCCTATTATAATCGAGGATTAATCTCTTATCATAAGGCCGACTATGCCGCCTCATTGAAGGATTACGATGCGGCGATTCAACATAATGACAAACATCAAGACGCCTACTATAATCGGGGGTTATTAAAGTCGGATCAAGGGAAGACTCAAGAGGCACTTCAAGATTTTGAAAGAGTCGTGACTTTAGACCCAAACAACGGGGAGGGGTGGCTTTCGATGGCCTATATGAATTTTATTCTACAGAATTGGGAGAAGTCGGTTTCTGCCTTTGAGATGGGGATTGATTTATGTGAGCGGAAACACAAGGAGGAGGAGGAACTTCGTCGAGAGAAAGTACGATCGGATGGAACGCCGATTCCTGAGTCGATCCCCGTATTTATTGATTACGCTCATTTGTTTTTAGCATTAGGAGAGATGCAATTAGGTCGTAAGGAGGAGGCTCAGAAGCGGTTAGAGGCCTATTTTATTGGAAGACCGAATGTTGAGGAGGTTGATTGGCTTTTACGTGTTTCTCGGTATCTCACTGGATCATTAAGTGAGAGAGAGTTGATTACGTCGGTTCAATCCTCCCATATGCAACAGCAGCAACTTTTATGTGAAGGCTACTTTTATGTTGGGAGCTATGAAATGATTTCAGGGAATCTGATGAAGTCACGAGCCGCTTTTGAAAAGTCGATCAGTTATGGACTGAGTCATCTTCCGGAGTTTAAAGCGGCTTGGGCTGCGGTTCAAAAAATGAAATAAAAGAGTGAAATGAAAAGAATACGTTTGATTAGTGTAGGGCTGATGATCTTAATCTCGGTCGGTTTTTCCGAGGAAAACTCCAATCAAAAAGAGTTTAAAGAGGCGACAAAAACAGCTCAGTTTATCGAGGCACATCCATTCAAGGGGGATGAGTCTCGAAAGCCAAAAGGAAATTTAGTTAATTTAGGGGACTATGGGGTTGATGATTTTGCTTATTTGGCGGTTCCAGCCCAGGAGCCGATTGGGGGGGTGGTATTAATTCACGAATGGTGGGGGTTGAATAAGCATATTAAATTAACGGCAGATGACTATGCTGCTCGTGGTTATGTGACAATCGCTGTTGATCTTTACAATGGGACTTCCACGGAGGATGCAACCCAAGCTGGTGCTTTAATGCGAGAGTTAAACGAAAAATTAGCACTTAAAACAATCAATGCAGGAGTTCGTTTTTTGAAGGAGAGTCCCCGGTTTAAAGTCGGAAAGGTGGCTTCGATCGGATGGTGTATGGGAGGGGGATTGAGTCTTCAGTCGGCCCTTCAAATTGAAAAATTAGATGCAGCGGTCATGTATTATGGTCCAGTGGAGACCGATCAAGAGAAGCTTGAGAAATTGAAAATCCCTCTTTTAGGGCTCTTTGCGACGAAGGATGATTGGGTGAAGCCGGCAAGTGTCGATGAGTTTGAGAAAAAACTTACCGCGCTTAAAAAAGAGTATCGTTTTCTACGTTTTGATGCGGCACATGCTTTTGCCAATCCAAGTAATGCGAATTTTAAACCGGAATTTGCAGAGCAAGCCTCTAAAGCCGTCTTGGCATTTCTCCATCAAGTTTTTACAAATCCCACGAAAAAAGCCGGATTTTTTGAGAATCTTTTTTAAGGGGAGTAACTTTGAATTGGCGATTGATCCGTCATGGGAAAGGTTCCCCTTCTTGGAATATGGCTGTTGATGAGGCCTTATTAAGAGCCGTCAAACAGCCTATTTTAAGAATTTATGAATGGGATCGTCCTGCAGTTTCAATCGGTTATTTTCAATCGATGGCGGTGGTTCCTTCCGGTCGAGAGTTTATCCGTCGATATACGGGGGGAGGACTTGTTGATCATCTTGCCGATGTCACTTACACCGTGATTCTTCCAAGAGGAGAGTCTGTTTTGGATTTAAGTACGACGGAGAGTTATCGACAGATTCATGAGGCGGTGGTGAAGAGTTTGCAGATGTTGGGAGTGGCGGCCGTTTTAACGCCTTGCTGTGATCCTGAGGAGCGTGACTCTTGCTTTGAGCGGGCGGTCAAATATGATATTGTTTTAGGGGAGGATAAAGTCGCAGGAGCGGCACAACGGCGAACGCGTGAGGGGATGTTGCAGCAGGGGAGTGTTCTTTTAAAGGATGAAGAATTGCGAGAGAAATTGAGGGTAAAACTTCCTCTTTTCTTTGCCGAAGTTTTTGGGGTTAGCTTTGAGGAGGAAGAGTTGAGTGCTGCAGAACGAGAAGCGACGAGAAAATTGGAAGAGAGTCGGTATGGAACTCTGGAATGGAATCAGCAAAAGTAAGTAAAGAAAATCGTTTTACGAACGGCACAAAATCGACATAGTTTCAGCCTATGATTTATCCGATTTTTGCGAGTGGAGGGCTCATGTATGCTTTTGAGCACTCGACTATAGAAGGAAAACTGGTGATTATTGCCTTGGGATTGGGGTCGATTTTTAGTTGGTCGATCATGATCGCAAAGTTTATGCAAATTCGACGAGCCTCCTCTCAAATGGCGATTTTTCTTAAAAAATTCCGTCAGTCCTCAAAACCGTTAGCCCTATTTTTGAAAAATGAACGATTTATCGGGGCTCCTGCCTACGAGGTTTATCGTGCCGGATCACAGGAACTCGCACGACATTTGACCGGCTCCTCGGAGGTCGATGAGACTTTTTCGATTCGACTTCAAGACTCGACGAAGATTCCGGTGACCGCCATGAATTCGGTTCGCTCAACGATTGAGCGTCAAGTTGGCGAACAGGGACTGCTTTTGGAGGATCAAATGGTTTTATTGGCGACAGCAGTGAGTGGGGCCCCTTTTTTGGGTTTATTGGGAACGGTTTGGGGGGTGATGGATACTTTTAGTGGAATTGCAATCGCAGGAAAAGCAAGCTTAGCCGCGATGGCTCCAGGAGTCTCGGGGGCTTTGATTACGACGGTGACGGGGTTGTTGGTCGCGATTCCGGCGATGTTCGGTTATAATTATTTAGTGAATGCCGTTCGGCATTTGACGATTGAGGTTGATAATTTTGCATCAGAACTGATGGCGGCTTTTGAGCATTATTACTCCAATCATAAATAGTTTATGTCCTTTTTTGAAGATAGTCCGAAAGGATTTATTGAACATCTGGAGGATCTTCGCGGAGTCATCGTTCGTTCGATTGGGGTTTTGGTCGTCACGATGACGATTTCAGCCGTTTATGCGGTTGAAATCTTAAATATCTTAAAACAGCCGTTAGCCAAGGCAGGGAAGGATCCCGAAAGTATCTTGACTGTTCTTCAAGTCACTGACCCCGTGAATATTCATCTTCAGATTAGTTTTGTGGGGGGGATAATCTTTGCATTGCCGTTCATTTTTTATTTTATCGGTTCTTATTTGCTCCCGGCCTTAGAGGAAAAAGAGAGACGGTTTATTCTTCCGATTTTTGCTGCCGGAGTTTGCTTATTTCTTACAGGGGTGTTGTTTTGTTATTTTGCCCTTTTACCGAACACCATCCGTGTTTTTATTGAGTATAATGATTGGTTTGGGTTTAAAACCAATTGGACGATCTCCTATTATTTGGATTTTGTGGTGAATATGCTTCTGGCTTTTGGAATCTGTTTCGAGCTTCCTTTAGTGGTTTTATTTTTAAACTTTATCGGTGTTTTATCCTCTCAAATGTTAAGTGATGGCAGACGTCATGCGGCGATTATCATTCTTATTTTTGGAGCGGTGATTACGCCTACCCCAGATGCGTTAACCTTGTTGATGTTAGTCGTTCCGATGTATGTGCTTTATGAGGCCTGTATTTGGTTAACTTGGTTTAAAGAACGTGGAGCGGCTTTAGTGCGCACCTAAGGTATATTTGCTAACTTATAAAACTATGAAATCCCTTGGAATCATCGCTGGGAATGGGCTTTATCCGTTGCTTTTAGCTCAAGAGGCTCGGAAGCAGGGGGTGAATCGAATCGTTGTCGTCGCTTTCGACGGGGAGACAAAACCTGAAATTCAATCTCTAGTCGATGAGGTGGAGTGGATGCGGGTGGGGCAACTCGGTAAGATGATCTCCTATTTTGAAAAAAAGAAGATTTTAGAGGTTATGATGGCAGGGCAGATTGCCCCTTCGAACCTTTTTCAACTAAGACCGGATATAAAAGCGTTAGTCCTTCTCGCAAAATTAAAGGAAAGAAATGCGGAATCGATCTTTGGTGCGATCGCCGATGAGCTTGAAAAAAAGAAAATGAAACTGCTTCCGGCAACGACTTATTTAGAGGGCTTTCTTGCCGTTGAAGGACATTTTGCGGGTCCCTCTCTCAAACGTAGTCAACAAAGTGATCTCGAATTTGGATTTCGAATCGCTAAAGAGATGAGTCGATTGGATATCGGTCAGACCGTGGTGGTTAAAAAAGGGACAGTTCTTGCCGTAGAGGCCTTTGAGGGAACCGATGCGACGATTCGTCGGGGAGGAGGACTTGGAAAAGGAGGGGCCATCATGGTTAAAGTCAGTAAACCGAATCAAGATTTTCGATTTGATGTGCCGGTGATTGGGGTGCGAACGCTCGAGATGGCGCACGAGTCAGGGGTTTCGGTGGTCGCTTATGAGGCAAAAAAAACATTGCTCTTAGAGAAGAATCTTCTTCATGATCGAGCTCAACAGTATAAAATATCGATGGTCGCTCTATGAGTAAAATAAAAATGGGTGTCGTTGGCGTCGGACATATTGGAAAGGAACATGCGCGTATTTATGCGGATCTTCCGACCTGCGATCTTGTCGGTGTTTTCGATGCGAATCTCGAACAGGCGCAATCCATTGCAAAAAAATATAAAACAAAGGCATTTCAATCCCTGGCGGAACTTCGAGATGCTGTGGATGCCGTCTCGATCTCGACTCCGACCTTTGCCCACTACGACTCCGCTCATATTTTTTTGTCGCAGGGGAAACCGGTTCTGATTGAAAAACCGATTACCGATTCCCCTGAACAGGCGTGGGAGCTCATTCGTTTAGCGAAAGAAAAGCAGGCCTTTATTCAAGTCGGTCATATTGAACGTTTTAATCCAGTGCTAACGGCCTTGGAGCAGATCCTTTCCAAACCCCGATTTATCGAGGCTCATCGCCTCTCTCCCTATCCCAATCGAAGTACTGATATTGGCGTGGTCCTCGATTTAATGATCCATGATTTAGAGGTGATTCTCCATTTGGTGCGATCGCCGATTCAATCGATTGATGCCGTCGGGGTTCCGGTTTTAAGTAAAGGGGAGGATATCGCCAATGTGCGGCTCCGTTTTGAAAACGGCTGTGTTGCGAATATCACGACCAGTCGGATTAGTCCGGAGAAGATGCGCAAAATTCGTGTTTTTCAAGATGATACGTATCTTTCTCTCGACTATCAAAATCAATCCGGAGAGATTTATCGTAAGATTGAGGGAAAAATTGTTCGTGATAAAGTTCAAGTTCAAAAAGAGGAACCGTTGAAACTAGAGCTGAGTTCGTTTGTCGATTGTGTGCACTTAAAACAAACCCCCAAGGTGAGTGGGGAGCAAGGAACTGTCGCTTTAGAAGTGGCCATGCAAATTACGGAGTTGATATGGGCGAATCGATAGCCACTGAGATTAAAAATAAAAAAATTCTCATGATCGCTGGCGAAAGCAGTGGGGATCAACATGGGGCTCATCTCATTCGTTCTTTGCGATTGAAGGATCCCAAAATTGAAATTTATGGGACAGGGGGAAGCCAAATGATGGCTTCGGGTCAAAATCAAGATTTTGATATGACCGAACATGCTGTCGTGGGCTTGATTGAGGTCGGAAAACATTATGCAAAATTCAGACGTTTTTTCAATCGACTCTTGCGTTTAGTTGATGAAATTCGTCCCGATGCCGTTGTTTTGATCGATTATCCCGGGTTCAATTTGAGATTCGCAAAGGCGGTAAAGAGTCAATTTCCCTCAATTCCGATCATTCAGTATATCTGTCCTCAGGTCTGGGCATGGAAGGCGGGAAGAGCGACGCTTATGGAGTCAACGCTAGACTCCGTAATGACCATTTTTCCCTTTGAGCAAGAGTGGTTGAAAAAAACGGCTCCGAAATTACAGGTCAAGTGGGTGGGACACCCCACTCGAGATCGAATCCTCCCGATTGCAGAGGAATATCGAGAACAGAAACGGATTGCGTTGTTTCCAGGGAGTCGTGCCGATGAACTCAAAAAGCATTTCCCGATTCTTTTTAATGCCGCTCATTTGATGTCTCAACGAATTCCAGATTTGAAGTTTGTCTGGGTCGCTCCCGATGAAAAGGTCTTTAAGTTAGGAAATAAGATCTTAGATCATCTTTCTCGTTCTGCGATTCATTTAGAGTGTTATATCGGCTATTCATTAACCCATTTAAGTCGTTGTAAATTAGCGATGGTTGCCTCAGGGACTGCCTCTTTGGAATGTGCGTTTGCAGGGGTTCCACCGATCGTCGTTTATAAAGTAAATCCCTTTACTTTCGCAGTCGGAAAACGTCTCGTGAAGGTGAAGTATTTAAGTATGGTGAATGTTCTCGCGAATGCCCCGGTTGTGCCGGAAATCCTTCAAGATGAACTCACGGCTCCTCGACTTGCGCAGGAGACCCATCGATTGTTGGTCGATCAGGAGCGCTATCAGACGATCCGGGAGAAGATGAAGAAAATTGTCGATACGTTGGGAGAGACGGGGGTCTCTGGTCGGGCGGCGGATTGGATTTTGAGTCGAATTCCTTCATAAATCGGTCAAAGATCGAAACCAAGAATAGCTCTTCAATGAAAACATTCTCTTCCCCTTTCAAATCACATTGAATTCCAATTTATGAGTTTTAAAAATACAGTTTTCTTTGTTTTTTGTTTTCGATTAATTTTGAATTAAAACGAGGATGAAGTGATTAAGAAAATAGCGATCATTTTAAATCCTGCGGCGCAAAGTACAAAGGCACGAGCTCATCTTCAGGAGATCCGAACGATTTGTCAGGAGGCTGATTTTTTAGAGACCGAATTTGCGGGGGATGGCCTGAATAAGTCCCTTGAAGCGGTGAAACGCGGGTACGGAGTCGTGGTTGCAGCGGGAGGGGATGGAACGATCAATGAGGTCGTTCAAGGGTTAAAAAATAGTGATACTTTATTTGGAATTTTACCGATCGGTACGATTAATGTTTTTGCTTCTGAGTTGGGGATTCCTCGGGATCTACAAGAGGCTTGGAATATTATTTTAAAGGAGAACGTCAAGCAGGTTGATTTACCGCAAGTCAACGGACATTGTTTTGTTCAGTTGGCGGGAGTTGGACTGGATGCCAAAGTGGTAAAAAAAACCTCTTGGAATTTAAAAAAGAAAATTGGAGCTTTAAGTTATCTTTGGACACTTTTAAAAATTGCTTCGAAAAAGCAGCCCAAGTTACGGGTTAAAACGATTGAGGGGAATGAGTATAAAACACGATTTATTTTAGTCGGAAATGGTCGGTTTTATGGGGGACCCCTTCAAGTGTTTCGGAATGCAGAGCTTTCTGATGGACTGATGGATGTCTGTTTATTTGATAAAGTCGACTATCTCTCCTTGATTCGTTATGGAAACGGAATCGTTTGGGGAGATCATACAACTATGAAGGACGTGACTTATTTTCAAACGAAGGGGTTTACGGTCATGAGTAAAAAAAGAGTTCCGATTGAAGTTGATGGAGAATGGAGAGATTATACTCCCGGTGAGTTTTCTTTTGGATCTCATTCGTTAAAAGTTTTAGTTCCTTAGAACCGTGAAAAATCGAAAACAGGTCAACCGAATGAAATTATAAAAACGGTCGACGCTCCATTTTGAAACTTCACTAGGTTGACGCCTATGAAAAAACTAGGTTAAAAGGATTTTGGAAAAATCCATTTTTTAAATTTAATCTTTAATTGATCCCAAGGACTTAACTGGGGAAAGATTTGATTGAGATTTAATCGAGCATTTTTTTGGATCGATTCTAGATTTTCTGATGCTGCTTCTCGCTCCATTTTTTGATAAAAAGTATAGAGATAGTAAGCCTGTCGTGGGGTCGGTTTTAGGTTGCGATCTTGGAGGTATTGGAGGTTTGCTTTGATGATCTTTTCGTAAGATTGAGAGAGTCGGGGGAGGTTTTTAACCTGATTTCGAAAATTTTCGGTCTGAGTTCTATAAATGGCGTAGGTATCGTCATGAAAGGCAATTCCTCCTTGATGAAGGAGTTTGAACCAAAAGATTGCATCCTCACACAATCCTTGATCGAGCGATTCAGGCCACTCCAGCTCGGGGGTGATCATCTCTCGACGAATGAGGGTGGTATGAATTGCAAAGGGAGGATAGATAAAGGCGGAAGCAAGCATCTCCTCTCGAGAGACATGGGAGCCTAAAGGGTCGTGTCGTTCTGTTTTTCCTTGAGGATTCTGTTCCTCCCAAGGACAAGAATAAAGATCTCGCCCCGGTTGTTCTTGAATTAACTTCATCTTTGACTGGAGATAGTTCGGTGGAAGGAGGTCATCTGCATCTAAAAAGAGAATCCACTTTCCACGAGCCTGTCGGAGTCCTTGATTGCGGGCACTGCACGGCCCTTGGGCTTCGGTGATAAGAATTTGGAGACGTGGATCTCGAATCTGTTGAGCGACTTCAAGGCTATTATCGGTGGAACGATTCTCAACAATGAGACACTCCCAATCTTGAAAGGTTTGCGACTGGAGAGAGTCCCACGTTTCACGAATGAAAGAGGCTTTGTTATGAAGGGGGATAATAATAGAAACGAGAGGGGCGTTTGAAATACTCATAGTCTTTTTAGAATCTAGTGAAAGATCGTACGCTGGGAAGTCAGGAGATTTGGCGGCGTCCTGAAAGTGCAAAACCAAGGGTAACGCTATCCGCGAACTCAAGTCCTCCCCCCGCCGGAAGACCGGTTGCCGGGCGTGACACTTTAATCGGCTTTCCCTTGAGCAGTTGTGCGATGTAAAGCGAGGTCGTTTCCCCCTCAACATCAGCACTTAAGGCGATGACAATTTCTTCTGGGGGATTTTCAGAGATTCGACGTTCGAGCAAAGCGATCGTGAGGTCTTCGGGGGTGACTCCTTCAATCGGAGAAAGTCTTCCTCCCAGAACATGATAGAGTCCTTTAAAAGCTCCCGTTTTTTCAATCTTTAAAACATCGTGTGGTTTTTCGACAATGCACCAGAGTTTAGAGTCTCTAGTGGAATCGGCACAGACAGAACAAATCGATGTTTCAGAAAAGAATCCACATCGATCGCACGGCTGAATTTTTGCCTTCACTTCAAGGATTGCCTCGGCGAGTCGCTCACTCACCGAGACTGGGGACTCTAAGAGAAAAAGGGCATATCGTTCCGCACTACGAGTTCCGACGGAGGGAAGTTGTCGAAGGGCTTGAATGAGTTCTTGAATGATTGGGGAGTAGTCCATGGAGTGTTGGGGAATTATTATTTGGATTTTTGATATATCCTGATCATTTTCAATGGAATCATACCATCAGGGTTGTCGATGATCAGGCTTTGTCATGATTGAATTTAAACGTAACTCAGGTCGGGACTGACTCGAATCGATTTTTTGGAGAAATCAAAAATAAAGCGTCGGATCCAGCGGTGACCGATGAGATCCCAATCCATCCATTTGGCGAGATCGAGATTTTGCTTTGCGATATCTTCATAGTAATCGTTATCAACAAGAAGCCGTGCGACCTCCCAAGCCCAAGTCGTCATCCAATCCCCTGTGATCGGAATCAAGGGATTTCTCCAGGCGGTTTCGGGGATCGCGCCAAAGGGAGTACTCACCACAACGCAACCGGAGGCCATTGCCTCCATCGCGGCAATACAACTCGTTTCAGCAAAAATGGAGGGGTAGGCCAGGACTCGACATTCGCGTGCGATGGATCGTAATTCTGCTTGTCCTACACCGGGTTGATAGCGAACTCCTTTCATTGCACGTGCGCGCTCATAGAGTCCTTGAAAAGGTTTGTCTTTATCATGTTCATGATACGTTCCCATAGAGCTCATGATATCGAGTTCGGCCTCTGGAACCAGGGATTGAACCAAGGGCCAGCATTCGAGTAGAATATTGAGTCCACGAAAGGGGGTTGAGGCGTAGTAGGCGCGAGGGGGACGTTGAGTTACGGTTTTGGAGTCGATTTGAAAGTTTTTGAGATTAATTCCATTTTGAGTGAAAAACACTTTTTCCTGAGGGAGCCGTAATGTTTTATGCCACTCTTGAAATTGATAGTGTGAGAGCATGAAGATCGCATCGCAATGACTCCAGAGTTGAGTCGCAAGGGAGGGATCCTCAACAAGGTTTTTAAAAAACGGTTGATTGGCATCATCTTGACACCAGAGATAGTTGAGTTTTCCAGGGCGAATCCCACGGACGAGTGTCCCCCAAGCACGGAGAGCAATAAAGATATCGCAGGTGTCGGGGCGAACTTGATCTCCTTCGGTAATAATTTTGACCTCATGACCTTGAGATCGTAGGAAATCGATCATTTTTAAGGCAGCAGTTTCACTTCCTCCCAAGGGGTTTGTTTCCGGATAATGGGGGTCGAGGATTTTTGTTTTATGAGGGGAGATAATCAGGAATTCAAATTTCATAGTAAGCTCAAAGAATCATACTTTTATGATCGGCGATTATCTTCGACTATTCGGATCATTGATCGGAGGGGCGTACATTTTAGAGTCAGAGCTGAGACGCGATGGATGGAGACTTTTCGATTTCGGGCTTGTCGGCATAATCATATTTTCACGTTCAACGTTTTTTTTAGGTTCCTCTTTATGAGGGGAGGTTTTTGTGACTTGAATGGGATTTGATTTTGAGCTTTGTCTTTGAATTGGCTTGAGCGCAAGAGGTTCCGATGGAGTCGCAGAAGTGGTTGTCACGATTTTTTGAGGAACGATTTTAGGGGGGGTAGCTTTTGTTTCTCCCAAATGCTGAAGCACCTTGGGAGAGGCCCCTAAAGAGGAGAGTTCTGCGAGTTCAGCACTTTGGAGTTTGGGAGTGACTCCGAGATCGTCGATGAGATCGATGAGATCCTCTTCACTGACATCCTTAAGGGCGAGGTCGCGAAGATCTGACATATTGAGCGGAATCTTATCTTGAGATTTGATAATCGTTTCATCACGAACTCGATAGGTGGCTAGTTTAATGAGCCACTCTTGATCTCCCTTTCCGGTTTCTTGGTGAGAGCCTGTTGGAGAAACGGCACAACCGATGAGGAGAAATAAGAAAATAAGTAAAGCGAGAAAACGCATGTGAGAACTATGACATAATGATTTCGAAATTACACCCTTTTTTCATACTCTCAAAAAGGAAGACTCTCGTTGATCTTCTGAAATTCCTTTGTTACAGTGAGAACATGAAGTTAGAAAAACTTCCTGTTTTAGGAATCCCTCTTGCTTGTACAAACTATCGAGGGGCTTGCGATTGGTTAAAGCAACAGGCCGAAGCCCAATCATTGACGATGGTGACCTTTTCCGCAACCCATTTAGTCACGGAGGCGAATCGGGATTTGAAATATGGGGAAATTTTAAAGTCTTTTGACGCCGTTTTCCCCGATGGAATGCCGAATGTTTGGAATTTAAACCTTCAAGGAGCAGGGTTAAGGGATCGTGTCTACGGTCCTTATCTAATGAAGCAGTTGATTGCGGAGAGTCCTCGTCCCCTGAAACACTATTTTTTTGGAGGGAGTGAGTCCTGCTTGAGGGAGATGAAAGAAAAACTCTTAGAGAGGCATCCCACACTTCAAATTGTGGGGATGTTTTCACCTCCTTTTCGAAAGTGGAGCGAGGAGGATGAGGTTCTCTTTGCACGTCAAATTTGCGATTCGGGAGCCGATTTTATCTGGGTAGCCCTAGGGGGGATAAAACAGGAGCGATGGATCTACGAGAATCGGCATCGCTATGTGCGTGGGGTTTTTTTGGCGGTCGGCGATGCCTTTGAGTTATTGGCAGAGAGGAGATCCTTTGCCCCTGCATGGATGCAACGATACGGCTTAACGTGGGTTTATCGGTTAATTCAAGAGCCTAAACGGCTTTGGAAAAGATACTTTATTTATAATTCTTTTTATCTTTGGTTTTGGATAAAGAGACTTTCAATCAGTAATAACGATGGAGATTGAGTTTCGTGAATAAATAGTTTTTTAAAATAAGGAGGAGGCTCGGAAGATAGGAAGTCAGAACGAAGGGGGAGAGGACGTTGCGTGGACAATGTTTTTAATGATATTGCGTTTTGGATTCTAGAGGTTCATCTCTTTTTCTTTTAATTTGTAGTTTTTTAATTTAATTTAGTTTTGTGAAAAAAATATTAGTCGCAGGTGGCGGTGGATTTATTGGCGGTTTTTTAGTCGCTGATTTAAAGAAAAAGGGCTATTCAATTCGATCGGTTGATTATAAGCCGCTGAATGAATGGTATCAACTTTTTGAGGGCGTTGAAAATATTGTTTTAGATTTACGAGAAAAGAATCTCTGTGAGCAAGCCGTTCAAGGCTGTGACGAGGTTTATAATTTAGCGGCAGATATGGGGGGGATGGGATTTATCGAGACTCATAAAGCGGAATGTATGTTGAGTGTGCTCATTAATACACATCTTTTAATGGCCGCCAAAGAGGCCAACTGTTCTCGGTTTTTCTACGCCTCTTCGGCTTGTGTTTATGCCGCTCAAAAGCAGTTACGTCCGGATCTCACTGCACTCACTGAGGAGGATGCCTATCCTGCGATGCCGGAGGATGGCTATGGGTGGGAAAAACTTTTCAGTGAACGGATGTGTCGTCATTTTACCGAAGACTTTGGATTGATCACACGGGTGGCTCGTTATCATAATGTTTATGGACCGCTCGGGACTTTTGAGGGAGGACGGGAGAAAGCCCCCGCGGCGATCTGTCGTAAGATCGCTCAAGCGAAACTCTCCGGAAAACATGAGATTGAGATCTGGGGGGATGGAGAACAATCACGAAGTTTTCAATATATTGAGGATTGCGTGATGGGGACTCAGAAGATCATGAATAGTGATCAGGTGACAATGCCCATTAATCTGGGAAGTAGTGAGCTCGTGACGATTAATCAACTCGTTGATTACGTTGAAGCGATTGCAGGGATTAAAGTAAAGCGATCTTATCAATTAGAGGCCCCCAAAGGGGTTCGTGGACGGAATTCGGATAATACATTGATCAAAAAGCTTCTGGGATGGGAACCCTCTACGCCGTTGAAACAGGGACTTGAAAAGACTTACCGCTGGGTTTATGAGCAGATGAAGGACAGATAGAGCGTTGCTTATTCAAAACTAAAAATTAGGTTTGAATTTACTCCTTTGATTGCTACTTAGCCATAAATCGGTCAATGACCGAAACCAAGGATCGATTTTAAATTAAACATTCTCTTCCTCTTTCAAATCACATTGCATTCGGATTTATGAATTTTAAAAATACAGTTTCCTTTGTTTTTTTGTTTTCGGGCTTTGCCGAAAACAGTCGTCCCTCACGAAAACCACAAAATGTTGACCATTTTGCGAAGGATTTTAAGAGTGAGGGACTATGAGTCAAATGTTTGGAAACGGTTTTTTACGATCTAGTTTTCGTTTATTGGCTCTGTTTTGGTTAATGGCAATCTTGACCCGGCTAGGATTAACAGTTGTTTCTTGGCGATTTGTTTCAGAATCGCCACTCCATCTGTTTTACGCGTGGTTAATCGGCTTCCCTTTTGATTTAGCCGCCGGATTTATTCTGACCTCTTTTTGGATCTTTGGACTTGCTTGGGTGAGTCCGCGTTGGTTTTCTGAAAAAAAGGGAAGATATATTTTAGGATTTGCTTTAGCGATATTTGCTCATGCACTTCTTTTTTTAGCCGCCTCTGAGTTTATTTTCTGGGAGGAATTTCAAGCACGATTGAACTTTATTGCGATCGATTACTTAACTTATACCCATGAGGTCGTTCGTAATGTTTGGGAGTCTTATCCGATGGTTTGGATTAGTCTCGGATTATGGGTTTTAACTTACTTATTTGTAAAACCGTTTTGGACCGCTTTTTCCATCGATTTAGCCGTTCCATCAACCCTCAAATCGCGCTTGAGAATTCTTTTGGGATGGGTTCTTGTCGGCGCATTTTTAACGAGTCTTATTGAAAATCGGATGACGAATCGCTTTCATAATCCTTACTATCAAGAACTGGGTCGGAATGGACTTTTTTCAATGGGTGCGGCGTGGTGGGATCAGGGGATCTCTTACTCGCAGTTTTATCCGATGCTTCCACGAGAAGAGGCTTTTGCGACGATGAGAAAGGAGCTATTGACCGTGAATAGTCATTTGATTTCAGAAAAAAATGAAAACTTATGGCGTCGAGTCGAGAATCCTGGGGCTGAAAAAAAATATAATGTGATTCAGATTACGGTGGAAAGTCTCAGTGCCAGTTACTTGGGAGTTTTTGGCAACGATCAGAAATTGACCCCTTACTTAGATCAATTAAGTCGAGAGAGTTTATTTTTTACAAATCTTTATGCGACAGGCAGTCGAACGATTCGGGGGATGGAGTCCCTTTCTCTTTCAATTCCTCCGACACCGGGGCAATCGATTTTAAGACGAAAAGAGAATGAAAATCTTTTTAGTCTTGGAGCTCTTTTTAAGAGGCGGGGATATGACAATCTCTTTATTTATGGGGGGAACGGATTTTTCGATAACATGAATGCCTTTTTTTCTGGAAATGGTTTTCGTATTCATGATATCGAATCGGCCGGTCCCTCCGATATTACTTTCAAAAATGCTTGGGGGGCTTGTGATGGAGATGTTTTTAATTGGGTTTTAAAAGAGGCAGATGAGGCCTTTGCGAAGCAACAACCCTTTTTTCATTTCGTCATGACGACCTCTAATCATCGACCTTTTACTTATCCTGAGGGAAAAATTAATATTCCCCAGGGAACGTATGAAAGTGGAGTCCAATATACAGATGTGGCGATAGGAGAGTTTTTAGAGGCGGTTAAATTAAAGCCGTGGTTTAAAAATACGATCTTTGTGATTGTTGCAGATCATTGTGCTCGAAGTTCAGGGAAGACGACAATTCCCCTTCAGGAGTATCATATTCCGCTGATGATCTGGCAACCGGCATTGATTGCGCCGCAGCAGATCGACAAACGATGCTCGCAAATGGATGTCGCCCCGACGATTGCCGGATTATTAAACTGGAGTTATGATACTTTATTTTTTGGAAAGGATATTTTAAAAATGAAACCAGAAGAGGAGCGGGCTTTTCCGGCGACCTATCAAAAAGTAGGTTATTATCGCGGCGATCAAATCGCCATATTACAGCCCGTGAAACAAGTGTTAGAGTTTCAGGTTAAGTCCCCGGAAATGAGCTTTACTCCGATTCAAGAACGAACTGGACGAGTGAAAGAGGCGATTTCCTATTATCAGACCTGTAGCGAGCTCACAACTCAGGGACTTTATCGACCGAAGAATGAGGAATCAAAGTAGAATCGAAGACTAAAATTTAAGACTCAGGATTTCTTAATTATGAAACTTTTTAACACTCTACATCGAACATTTGAAACGATTAAGCCGATTCATCCTCCGGAGGTTTCACTCTATGCCTGTGGACCGACCGTTTACGATTTTGCTCATATTGGAAACTTTCGAACCTTTGTTTTTGTCGATCTCCTTCGTCGCTCGCTCAAATTTCTCGGATTTCGTGTGAAGCATGCCATGAACTATACTGATGTGGATGATAAGACGATTCGGGGAGCTCAGAAGGCGGGGGAGCGGCTCCAGGACTATACCTCAAAGTATATTCACTGTTTCTTAGAGGATTGCGATACCTTGAATTTGGAACGTCCGGAGTTTTTGATTCGAGCGACAGAACATATTCCACAGATGATTGCGATGATTCAAAAACTGATCGATCAAGATTATGCTTATATTTCGGAAGATGGCTCGGTTTACTATCGAGTGAATGCCTTTAAGGATTATGGATGTCTTGCCTGTTTAGATCGTGCAGGACTTCAGGCAGGAGCTCGTGTCAGCCAAGATGAGTACGTTAAAGAGTCCATTGGTGATTTTGCCCTCTGGAAATCGTGGACCCCTGAGGATGGAGAGGTGAAGTGGGAGTCCCCTTGGGGTGCGGGTCGTCCGGGGTGGCATATCGAATGTTCGGCAATGAGTACGGAGTATTTAGGGGAGACTTTTGATCTGCATTGCGGAGGAGTAGACTTGGTGTTTCCTCATCATGAAAATGAGATTGCGCAAAGCGAGGGAGCCTCAGGAAAGAAATTTGTGAACTACTGGGCTCATGCGGCTCATTTATTGGTCAACGATCAAAAGATGTCGAAATCGGCAGGCAATTTTTTTACCTTAAGGGATTTACTTCAAAAAGGATATGAGGGGAGAGTCATTCGTTATACCTTATTTGCGACTGCGCACTATCGACAGACCTTGAATTTTACCTGGGATTCCTTAGAGGCCTCCAAGGCCGCGATCTCTCGTCTCGATGATTGGATTGCTCGCTTTAGCGCCTATGCAGTGAAGGGAGAGTGGAGCCATCAGAGTTTTATTGAAAAATTTAAGGGGGCATTGGAGGAGGATTTGAATATTTCCGAGGCAATGGCGGCACTTTTTGATTTTGTTCGAGAAACGAATAAACGAATGGATGAGGAATTTCCGGTGGGGGATTTACCTTCAGTTTGGAATCAGATTAATAGCGTCCTTGGATTAGCGACCGTTAGTCATGAGATTCCCGCAACGATTCAGGCGCTTTTAGAGGCTCGAAAAGTGGCCCGGCAAACGAAGGATTGGACCGGAAGTGATCGAATTCGTGATGAGATTCTTGCTCTAGGATGGATTGTGAGAGATACTGCCAAAGGCCAAGAGGTTAAGAAATTGTGACATTTTAAAGAATTACGATTGCAGAATCTAAATCTTTCGCTTAATTCCCTTTTAATGAACTTTTTGAAATTCAGTGTCTTAATTGTATTATCCTTTGCTTTTGCTACTGCAGGGGAGAAGAAAGCCGATTTGCGGAACGATTCTTTTCTGAAAGAGGGCTCACTTTCTCATGCGGAAAAAGCGATTCGAGAGGATGTTTGGGAGTTGCAACTTGAGTCCGGAGCAATGTTTGATATTGGCGGTTGGAATACGAACTATCAGACCTTTCCCCAAATGTTGAGTTTGAATTGGAATATGGATGAAATTGGAAATAAGGGACTCCTTCGAGGAAATACGGTATTTCAATGGACCGGTTTTTATCTACCGATCGATCGTGGTGCTGAGACGCGAATGTTTGGAGCTCTTGCAGGACCGATGTATCAATTTGTTCAACCGGGTAAAAACTGGGTTCCGTATATCGGGGCTCGAGTCGGTTTAGGCTTTGTGGATAGCGTTCCGAATGCGACGAAACAAGGACAAGGACAAGATTTTTGTTTTGTTTTCACCGTGACTGGTGGTTGTAAATACTATTTGACGGAGAGATTTTTTGCCGGCCTTGAATTAAACTATCTCCATGCCTCTAACGGTGGACTTTCTGAGCCTGCCCGTAAGAACTACGGTTGGAATCACCTTGGACCTCAAGCGGTCTTAGGTTGTAATTTTTAATCTAAGTAACGAGATAAAGAGCAGCCTCGCTTTTCCGTTTGAGGAGCTCTTCCTAAAAGCTGAAATCCCTTTTCTCGACGAATTGCAAAATCGAGCGTTTGAACACCGAGGGAGCTATCGACATTTGCGAGGTCGAGCCATTTGACGATGCCTTGCTTTCCGATCTCGACCTCTTTTCCATTTCGAGGATCGATCACAATCACTCGAGCCCAAGGGGGGGTATGATGAACTCCTTTGACCCCTTGAGCGTAAGCTTGACTGGAAAGTTCTGTCATTCCGTATTCGTTCCAGATCTGGGAATCTTTTACTCCCAGATGATTTTGAATCAATTGATAGAGTTCTCGCTTCGGGAGTTCTCGACTTCGCCCCTTATAGCCTCCGGTCTCCATAATAATCGTGTTGGAGGGAAGTTTGAGTCGTCGACTTTGCCCCCAATCATCGAAGAGATGAACAAAGCTAAAGGCGGTTCCAATTAAAAGAAGAGGAGGGGATTTAACCGCTTTTCTCTCTTGAAGAAAGTTCCAAAGCTTTTCTGTATCGATCTTTCCCTTGATGAAAAAATTTTGAGAGAATCTCTCCCCGTAGATTTTAATCCAATGATCGATCATGGCACTTAAAGAGGAGTGAGGGGCTAACTTCGAGGAAGGATGCAGTGCAATAATTGAGAAGGGGGCCTGTTTTTTCCAAGGGAATCCGTGTTGAGTTGCCGTTCGATAGAAAGAGTCATCCCGCATGCGATGAATTCCAGGAGAGCCAGTGGTTGTTCCACTCGTATGAAATTCTACGGATGCTTGATTTGAATCAAGAAGGGTTGCTATTTTAAAGATCTTTTGAGGGAGCGCCGGCGTCATTCGCCAATCGGAGAGGGGACTATTTTTTGAGTTGGTAAGGGATTGGAGAGCAGAGATTGAGTGAGTTTGGATTTGAAAAAGAGTTTTGAGTGCGAGAGAGAATTTTTCATCAGAATCGATCGATAGAATTAACTTTGCCCACTGGACTCTCTCTTTTTTTGTTTGAAGCATGAATCGAGACATAAAATATATCAAAGAGACTATCACTTCGATTTAGATTTTAAAGAGCATTTGATGCCGGTAAAGGGGGTCAATGGGTTTTGAAATTCAAAGAGATTTTTTACAGTGATAGACAGGATTTACAGGATAAAAATCGAATGAACCGTTTTTGAGTTAATCCTGAGCATCCTGTCGATTGATGTTTAAGCAAGATTCTGCGTTAGGAATTTAAAAAATGGAGCGCCGCTCCGGCAGCTGCCGGAGCGGCATGGATCAGGGGTGGATTTGAAGGACGAGGAAGGAAAGATAAAATCCTTGCCGTTTTGTTGTGTGATAATGTCCAATTTGATGTTGATTCATTCGTTGTTCAAAGTGATCCGTCGAGCCCATATAATATCGTCCGCTTTTCCCCTGTATTATGGATGTCGTTGCCATAGAAATGTGGTCCCGGGGCGAGTCGAACGCCCGACCAAAGGTTTAGGAAACCCCTACTCTATCCATCTGAGCTACGGGACCGTGTCATGATTCTTAGGGGATATTGGTGAAACTCAAGAAAAATGACGTTCATCACAGCTATAAGTAGAGTAGGAAGGGTAGGTCGATAGACCTCCCTTCCTCTCATCAAACCTTTCTATTACCCACAAATACCTCCATTAACCGCCAAGTTCCAGCCATCAGTCAAATCAGTTAGTCGCTTCCAACCTCGCCAGAGAGCAATGATGCCTGG
>CAMCYL010000026.1 GCA_945883905.1 Akkermansia muciniphila
CAGCAATTCCGAAAACTAAAGTTTTCGGAAGTCCCCGTCCCTTTAGGGATGGATTGAATGCATAGGGGAGCGCATCGAATCCTTTAGGATTCGAAATGCGCTGGGGATCGGGGGGAGTCAATGGAGGGATAATCGAGCGAATCGTTTCTACACCACGGGGGATCAGTGATCGGGACGGAGTCGAATTTGAGCGACTGGAGGGATCGGTTCCGTGAAGACTCTATAAGCGAAGGCTTCAGAGAGGAGTCTCGCAAGATTTTTCACTGATCCGATTTGTTTGATCACTTTTTTCAGTAATGAGCCTTTGGCGACCAGTTGCTGGATGGTATGAGCCATGAGCATCATGACAAAGAAGCATTGGTAGCCTTGACGATCACGGGTGTAGGCGTGTTCGAGATTGAATCCCCCATTTTTTAAAACATTAAATCCTTCATTTTCGCAGCGCCAGCGCTGCCGTCCCGCTTGAGCGTTGGACACCACATTGGAGCGATCAATCGCTTGATGGCTGATCCATGAAAAAGAGGTTATTTTCACTTTTTTCCCCGCATTATTGAGAACCTCTCGCTCTTCTTGGCTTTGCCATTCTTCTTCCTCTAAAAAAACGACTGAGAGTTTAAGCCCTTGATAGTCAATGTCGTTGACCCATTGATAAGTTTTGTTTCTGGTTTTTTGATCTGGGCGGGTCTCTTTAATTACGAGCTTGTTTTGAGGACATAACTTAAGGATCTCCTGAGCATCACGCCAAAAAGCGCTCAGATCGGTTTCTTTCAAATTAAGCGAGTAGCCCCAGCCGTATTGTTGACAGGTACGAATCACATTTTGATCCGCATAGAGTGCATCTCCCAAGAGCCAGATCGGAGTCTGGGGAAAGGCTCCTTTAATTTTTTTTGCAAGTCGGTGAAAGGCTTTAATTTCGCAGTCCTGCTTCGAGGCGTTGACCTCCATGTTTTCGATAAATTCGACGGCAATCGGAATCGCAAATCCTTCTTCTAAAACAAGAAACGTAACTAATGCGGATCGATGATAGGTGGTTGTCCCATCCACACGCACTCGTTTAAGGCTGTGTGCGTCATAAGGACGAGCCGAGGAGCCCCCTCCGGTGCCATCAAAGGCGAGCATCCATCGATTGCCGTGCTTTCCAAAGTCGAAGCTTTTGCCTCGAATCAGTGTCTGAATCGTCTTAAACCATGCCTGCTCCAAGAAAACGGGATCGAGTTTTTTGAAAAACCCGATCACCGTATCCACGCTCGCAAGGTCGCTTTCGGAGCAGCCCGTGAATAAACAAAAATTACGAACAAACTGAGTATCTCCTTTCCTTAACCCGTGCTGATGCAAGCTGCCTTGATGGGTCAAAAAAAGCGAGAGCCCCCAATAAACAAAGTGGGGAACGCTGTAATAAATGAAATCCTGATCTCGATGATCTGGAAGCTTCGAGATCTCCTCAGGAAACGCCTTTAAGAAGTGCTCGATCGTTTGCTTGTAACTTTCGAAGACTGGCGGATTTTGCTCTTTGACTTGCGAGGGACGCCCCTGCTTGCGCGTACGTGACGCCGCAGGATCATCTCCGAATGTTTGCTCACCTGTCGAATCAGCTTTTTGAGTTCCTTGTAGTTTTTTGTCCATACTCGTACCTCGTCCACCAAATCCACGGGTACATAGACCGCTTTGGTCTTTCCCTTGACCTTGGAGGTCAATCGATAGTTCGTGTGGCTCGATCCTGGGAGCGTAATCCCCACGAGACTTCCCTCGATAAAGGGCTCAGTGGCTCGGATCTTTTTGATGCAGGCGTCACGTAAAGTGACGAAACGACTCGGTAATATGGGACTTTTCATACACAACGTATAGATACGTGGTGTATTTTGGCAAGAAAATAATACGTGCGAAACAATCTTTTTTTAAGAAAAAGAGACAAAATGTCTCTTTCGGGGCTTTTGAGAGGTCGATGTCCGATCAAACCATCGCAAAATCGTGCGAAGGTTTAGGTTTTAGGAATTGCTGTAACCCATCAGCCTAACAGTCGAACAGCACAACATTTATGTAAGGGCTGACGAGAATAAGGATCAAATGATGGGGGAGAGACTCTTTACCGACTCCTGATAAAGTTCATGTTGGAAAATAGAGCTCAGTAACTCAACTCATAAATGTACCCGCCATTCCAGTCTTATTTACTTTTAAGAAAGAATTTGAATTGTTCTTAAAGATATGATGAAATGAATTCATGGATAATCTCTTAGACACTCGCCAGCTCAAAGCCTTCTATCAAGTGGCCCATACCGGAAGCTTTACAAAAGCAGCGGTCGAACTCCAACTCACTCAATCTGCAATCAGTCACGCCATTAAAGATCTCGAAGAAAATTTAAAATGCTCAATTTTTGATAAGGTCGGTAAGCGTGCCGTCTTAAATCAGGCAGGAGAACAACTGCTCATCAGAACCCATAAAATATTCAAGGAGATGCAAGATGCCCATCTCGATATCCAACACTTAAATGAATGGGGACGGGGACGCATCCGCATCGGAGCCAGCACCACCGCCTGTCAATACCTCCTTCCCAATGTCCTACGAGAATTCAAAGAAAGCTTCCCTAAATACTCAATCTCGATTGAACCGATCAGCGGAAACGAGGGAGTCGACCTGCTCGTGAATAATAAAATCGATATCGCTTTCACCCTACAACCATGGATGGAAAATCGAGTCGACTTCAAGGAGATCTTCGTCGACGAAATGGTCTATATCGTCAGTCCATTTCACCCGTGGGCAACCATTCGCCGTGCCTCCCATTCCGATATTTCTAAGCAAAAATTCATTCTTTACCCGCGTCAAAGCTACACCTACAAAATGATCGAAAGTTATTTTGCCAAAGATAATATCTCCCTCCCCCAAGCCCTCGAACTCGGAAGCATGGAGGCGATTAAAGAACTCATTAAGATCGGAATGGGAATCGGAATTCTCGCCCCGTGGATTGCCGCCAACGAACTCAAAGAGGGAAAACTCGTCGCCGTTCCCCTCGGAAAACGAAAACTCAAACGCCATTGGGGAATCGTCGTCCTTAAAACAAAAAGAATGAGCCTAGCCGAAGAGACCTTTGTCAGCCTCTGTCGAACATTCTCAGAACAACTCCTCTCCACAACCGAGTCCTAACTCACTCGCTTTCTTCGTTGACGCCTCTTAAAGATTAACTAGATTTATGATATGAGCATCGTCGCAGATACCCCAAGAACTCAGGCAAACGCAGCGAAATATCTCACCTTTGTCCTCGGACATGAGTCCTACGGGGTCGGTGTCCTTAAAGTCCGAGAAATCATTCGGATGTTAAACATCACCCCCGTCCCCAAGATGCCCGATTTTCTAAAAGGAGTCATTAATCTCCGTGGAAAAGTCATTCCAGTGGTCGATCTACGAATGCGCTTTAAACTTGCGGTCATCGAAACGACCGAACGGACTTGTATCATTGTCATGCAAATTGAACATGACTCAGGAGTCATTTCTCAAGTGGGACTGATCGTCGATGCCGTTGAAGAGGTCGTTAATATTCCAATCGCCGATATCGAAGAAACCCCCGATTTCGGAAATAAATTAAAGACCGATTACATTACCGGAATGGCCAAAGTAAAAGGCTCCGTTAAAACTCTTCTCAACATCGATAAAGTCATCTCTGCGAGCGATATTGAGCCCCTCATTCACGGAGCCTAACCCTTTCCCTCTCTTCATTTCGTCTATAAAGACAGATCTGTTGTTTTCGAAATACTTTATTTTTCGTTCACTGAGATTTGCAGTAGATCGATTAAAGAAATCTTGATTTGATCCCGTGTCGCAATGGTTTTAAGTAAAACAGCCCCCTCATCAATCGTCGCATCGACGATAATCACCTTCACTGCCCCGCGACTTTCCGCAGCTTCAAACTGTTTCACGAGTTTCTGAGAGTTCAAAGCGTAATCAACTTTACAGCCCTGATCACGAAGTTGATGAATCAACCCAAAGGCTCGATCTCGATAAGATTCATCGGCAATCGCCACATAATAATCTAATTGAGCACTCTTTTGAGAGAGTAACCCCTTCGACTTTAAAAGCTCAGATAATACAACATCCCCTAAGCCAAATCCAAGCGCAGGAAGAGCAACATCACAAAGATTCTTGAGCAATGAGTCATATCGTCCCCCCCCTGCAATCGCTCGAAATTCGCCAGAACGATCAAAGGCCTCAAAAACAATCCCAGTATAATAGGCAAGTCCACGAACGATTCTAAAATCCACTTGAATATAATCCTCAAGCCCCATTCCCTTTAAACCGTTCATCACGGTCGAAATTCGTTCGCTCGCAGCCCCCTCCGTAAATATCTTTTCAATTTTTTCCGCTAAAGGACCCAACTTTTCCCGAGTCACCTCCGGCTTTTCGCGTTCACTTTTATCAATAGCCTGGAGCTTAGAATACCATTCCGATTCCGGAACTCCATTTTCTATCAAAAAATCAATCCAAAACTGACGATCACTCATTCGAACCACAAAATCTTTAGAACTCAATCCAAAGCCTCGTAAGACATCAATCAAACAGGCGATCAGCTCAATATCCGCACTTAAACTCTCCTCTCCAACAATATCGCAATTAAGTTGGTAATGCTCTCTTAACCGCCCTTTTTGAGGGCGTTCGTATCGGAATACCTGAGGAAGCGCCATCCACTTGAGCGGTTTTTTAAAATCACGATGACGGGCAGCAACCATTCGAGCAAAGGTCGGAGTCATTTCCGGTCGAAGTGTTACGGGCCGTTCTCCCTTATCGATAAAATTATAAAGCTGTCCGACGATCTCCTCTCCCGATTTCTTTGTAAAAAGATCCAAAGGCTCCAAAGGAGGTCCATCGTACTCGACAAATCCGTAGCCACTCGCCACCCGTCGCCAAGTTTCAAAGATAAAGGCTCTTTGCGCAAAGGCCTCTGGGTAAAAATCACGGAATCCATTCAAAGCTTGCATAGGAGGGATTCAAGGGAGTCCCATGCACCGAATCAACCTAAAACGAAAGTGACCCCAACACTATTTCATTTTCTTAGCCACATTGCGCCAAGCCTCATCCATCTCTTCGACATGAAAAGACTCTAAACTCCGTCCCTCCTTCTCTAAATGATTCTTCATCACTTCGAATCGACGCTGAAACTTCAATGTCCCCTTGCGACAGGAGTCCTCGGCATCTAATTTTAGATGACGGGCCAAATTACAAATCACTAAAAACAGATCCCCCAGCTCTTCATCTAAACGCTCTTGAGATCCCTGATTCACCATTTCCTCTTCCAACTCAGCGAGCTCCTCTTTTACTTTCTCAAGAACAGCAAATCGATCGCTCCAATCAAAACCGGTCTTAGCCGCCTTTTTTTGAACCTCTTGAGATCTCATTAAAGCCGGAAAAACAGTCGGAATTCCCTCAAAAAATCCTTTCCGTTCCGGCTTCTCTTTCATTTTGATCTCATTCCAATTCTTCAATACCGTCTCCGTATCAGGAGCTGAAACATCGCCAAAAACGTGCGGATGACGGCGAATCAATTTATCGCCGATGGTCTGCGCCACATCCAAGAAATTAAAAACCGATTTTTCTTTTTCAAGCTGGGAATGAAAAACAACCTGTAAAAGAAGATCTCCCAACTCCTCCTTTAATAATTCTCCATCCTCTAAATCAATCGCCTCAAGAACCTCATAAGACTCCTCAATTAAATTATTTTTAATCGTCTTATGGTTCTGCTCTTGATCCCAAGGACATCCCTGGGGGCTCCTCAGAATCTCCATGATTTTTAATAATCGTGAAACCGGTTCCTTCGGAAGATCAAACTTCATTTTTTCCTATGCTTTTTTGAGGAGTATAATAGTCGCGATATTTATAATAGTAGTTATCTGGAATATCCTCAGAGAATCCGTTTAAAATCATTCCAAGAACAGGAATATTTCTCGTCTTTAAACCATTCAAAGAGGATTGTACCTGCCTTACCTTCGTGAAATTTGCCCGAAACACCATAATCACCCCATCGATCGATGGGGCTAAGGTGGTTGTATCATCAGCCACTAAAATAGGAGCACTATCAAAGATCACAAAGTCATAGCGCCCCTTCATCTCCTCGATAATCGCCTCAATAATCTCTCCGCATAAAAAATCACCGGGGGCATTCATCGGATTTCCCGCAGTTAAAATATGTAAATTCGGAATATGCGTCGGAAGAACAGTGTTCCCCCAAGAGACGGTTCCTTCCAAAACATCAGAAAAGCCACACAAAGGATCTAATCCAAAGTCAGCCGCAAGATGTCCCATTCGTAAATCGGCATCGACCAACAAGACAGAGGCCTCCGTCATCGCTAAAGTGACAGCAAGATTGGCCGATATCGTCGATTTTCCCTCTTGTGGAATGGAACTTGAAATAAGAATCGTTCGGAGTTTTTTGCGATTCGGTAAAAATAAAAGGGAAGAGCGCAAATTTCGAAAGGATTCTGCCAACACCCTTCGATCATCATTGGATTGAAGAACAGGAAATCGCTTCTGTCCTGTCGTTACTTTCTCATAAGGAATCTGAGCGAGAATCGGAAGTTTAAACTGATCATAGAGTTCATTCGAGTTTCCCACACGATCATCAAACTTATAAATCAACAATAAAATGATTCCCCCTAAAATAAGTCCCCCCACAAAAGCATTCACAAAATGAGTGACCGTATTCTTGGATATCTCATTCGCATCTTCTGCCCATTGCATCACTCGAATCAATTCCTGATTTACATTTTTTCCAATATCTAAGCTCTGAACGCTTTTTAAAATTTGATTATAACTCTCCTTTGTCCGTTGAATCTGTGATGTGAGCCGTTGATATTCGGCATCTTTTCGATTCGCCTCCAGTCCCTTCTCCTCCCACTCCTTTAAACTCTCCTCTAAATTGATTAACTCCGATTTTAACGACTTCACTCGCAACTCATTATCCGCCTTTAAATTTGCAAGCTGAACTTGACTGGCCTCCTTGTTTTGTTGCTCAAGAATTGAAATTAAACGCTGTAACTTTGCGACCTCATCCTTCGCTTTTAACATTTTAGGATGTTGCGGCTTTAAAACTTGAGTTAATCGATCGACCTCCGCCATTTGTTGAACGAGTTGCTGACGAGAACTAATATATTGCCCCTCAAGAGTCGTCGCAAAATCCTTAGGGGAGTTATTCGCATTTGCCGAGTCATTCCCCTCCATCCTTTTTGATCGCTGCGCAAGTTGTTCTGTCGTCATTTGCTCTAAAAGCTGTAACTCAGAGGTAAGGGTCGATTTTTTTGTTTTTAACTGTGAAAGAAATTGAGCTGAAGCACGCGACTGCTCCTCCCAATAAGTCATATTATTTTTTTCTTTGAAATCATAAAATTCTTTTTCATTCGCAAGCAACTCTTTCTCTGTTTTTTCCAATGAAATATTCATCTGCTTTGCCATATCCTCGACTCTCTCCCCCCGCTCCTCCGATTTAAAGGCGATAAACTCCTGCATAATCGCATTCACATAAAGTTGCGTATAAACAGGATCGGTCCCCTTTCCTCGAATAATAAAAATGGAAACCCCTCTTCTTTGCTCCACTATAATATCGGCCCGCCCGATCACATTCGGATTCTCTAATTGAACTCGACTTTGAGCTCGATGCTTAACCACAGAGCTCTCTAAAATCTCCTTTTGATTTCCAAAAAAGGTGGTCGACTCCTCACTGACGATTGCGGCTTCCTTGATATTCACAAGAAGACTCACTTTCATCTTTCCAACCGACTCATATAAAACCGGCCGATTCGAAATCTTATTGGCTGCATAGGCAATCGCTAAGCTGACCGTAATAAACGGAACCCACCAATGCTTTATGAGCAGAACTTTGTATCGATTAAATTGCGTCCAAAACATAATTTAAAACCGTACCAGTTTTTGAGGAACAATAATTAAATCTCCATCCTTTACTTCTGGATCCAATTCAATTTTTCCTCCTTCAAGAACCGCCTTTAAATCGACTTCAAAGGAGGTGGCCTTCCCCTCTTTATCCTGTCTCACAATTTTGACCTTTCGGGTATTTGCAAAGTCAGCGAAGCCACCCGCTTTTAATATAATCCGGCTCGCTGTCATTTTCTCGTTTAATAAAAACTCTTGAGGTCCCGTTTTTTTAACTTCTCCGGTTAAATAAACTTTGACCACGTTTCCATTTGGATTGACCTGCTCGATAGAAAGACGAATCGTCGCTTTTTGATAAAAATCTAACTCTAAAGTCGGTTTTATCTCTTGAATAATTTGAGCCGCTGTTTTTCCAACGACACGGACCCGACCAATCAATGGAATCTCTAACTCCCCTGTGTCTGAAACAATCAAAACCACCGCCGGATCTCCATCCTCTTCAACTCGATAAGAGACTCGATCGCCGGTCCCTAATAGATGTCCACTGAGCTTTTCCCCCTCTTGAGAAAATCCACTCAAAAGCGATAACGCTACAAATAAAATGGGGAGCAACCGATGCACCCCTAAAAGCTATAACTTAGAATCGCAGATGTCACGTTTTGGATGTAGTCTTTATCAAATAAATTTGAGTCCTTATAAGTCATTCGATACTCTAAGGCGACCATCGTCGAGACCGTCAGAGGATAACTCATTCGACCTAATAACCCATAACGATCCGCGAGCTCAGCTCCACTGCCGGAACTACCTAAATTTTCGTAAAAAACAACCCCACGAAGTCCCATCTCTTTGATAATTTCCCAATCCATTCCATAGTCAAAGGCCATTCGATCCACAAAATTTGAGCCAATTCCAGGCTCCGCCTTTCGAGTAAATGACAAATCATGATTCATATACTTATTAAGCCTATTTTTGATGGTAAATTTCGTATAAACCGATGAAAAGGAGCTGGAGTCTTGTAATGTTCCGGATTGATCTGACTTGTAATCTTGATACCCAATCTCAACTCTTGTCGTCGTATACTTCGTCCATTTTATTTCTGCAAAGGGAGCCGATTCCAACGATCTTGAATCGTTTTGAATATTTCTTTCATAATCGATCATCGTAAATCGATTGGAGAGCCCTACCGTAATCGCCTCGTTGATTAAATATTTCGGCTCAAAACTAAAAATATGAGAATCACGGTTCAAGGAATCAAAGGCTGATTCCATACTAAAAAAAGTATTCCACGTATATCCCCAGGTCAAAATAAATTGATTCAAATCCCAATCCACAAGGGTTCCGATATCATTTTCAAATCTTCGAAAAGTCGCCACCCCACTTAATTGTCCATTAGTGGTCGGATCTTCTAAAAGTCGAAAACGATCAAACACTTTCACCTTCCAATCCCCTATCGACATGACAAAATCAGTCTCAGAATTTGGAGCGATTAACGGCGTTTTTGATTCATACTCAGGATGACTAAGATACTTCGCGTAATTAATTCCCAAAGTCATCGTAATTTTATTATTCTCCGTCGCTTGCCATCCCCCTTTTATCTCGATTCCAGGCCTAAGAATTAAATCCGATAGCGCCCCTTTCGATGACGCTAAATTAATATTATCATTCATCTCCGTCTGAAGGGCGGCATCAATTTGCAATTTCACCCCCCCTAATCGAAGATTATACCGTTCATCACGATTCAAAACTCGCACATTCTCGAAGGAGGTCAGAGATTGACGAGAAAACTCTTGTGCCTTCAGCTCCTGCGCTCCGATAATAAACCCTAAAAAAATGATCAAAATCAAACAAATCGATAAAATCGAGTCCTTTGGTTTTAAAAAATTGCTCGATTTAAATCGCATCGGCACAACTTCTATAACAAAAAAATGAAACGTCGAGCTTACTCATCATCAAATATTTTATGAAATGCCGATAGCGGAAAATAGCGCCCCGGACACGAGGTAGGCATAGGATTAATCTCTCGATGAGCCTTAAATAAAGGATAGGGTTTTCCCATCTTTTCACGTAAATAACTGATCAATTCAATCGTTGCCGCCTGCTGTCTTCTGGTCGGACGCACCTCTTCAAAATTTCCCACTAAACAGATCCCTAATGCAATTTGATTCAACGTATCACTTCTTAAATGCCCTCCCTGAAGTTGCTTTAACCAGCGATTTCCAACTTCAATCTCGCCATCCTTTGAATCCTTCCCATTTCCAATCACAAAATGATAGGCCAAACCGTTTTCCATTCCTCGTTGATGATGTGCGAGATCAAAAATCGCCGCATTCCCACTTGAAGTCGCACTATGATGAACGACAATATATTTCCAACGCCCTTTTTGTACCGTCGGTAAATCGATCAAATCCTTCACCGCATTAATAAATAAATAACGCCCCTCACTCTCAGGTGACTGTGATTTGAAAACCGTGCCCTCCGATTTTTTAGACTCTAATTTCGATACAAGAATCAAAACCACCCCTGCCTCAAGCTCCACATCATGATTCAACTTTCGAATCTCAGATTCCTTTAATCCAAACTTTCGTGCAATTTCAGCATAACTCTCTCCTCGTTGAACGACGTATCTCTCCGGTGCTTTTAAGATCGTCACTGGTGAAGCCATCTCTTTCTCTTTTTTGTTTTTAATGACCTCAGGAGACAGAGTAATCTTTAATTTCTGTCCCACTTTAACTTTACGAGGATCCCGAATACCGTTGAGAGCCATGAGTTGATCGGGGCTCGTTCCATACTTCTTCGCAATCGAAAAAAGCGATTCTCCTTTTTGAACGGTATGCACCCTTGCGCTCGCCGCAAAAGCAAATGAGCACAGAGAAAAAAGCAGGAGCGCAATCATCCATCCGAAAAAACGATTCCTCACAACAGAATCGATTATGCAGTGACAACCGCAGGATCAAACCATTTATTGTTCTCTTTAATGAGATCAACGAGTCGATCGACGGCTTCCGCTTCAGGAATATTGAACTTCACAGCGGTTTTACCGATGTAAAGATTCACTTTTCCAGGAGCTCCTCCCACATACCCAAAATCAGCATCCGCCATCTCTCCAGGACCATTCACAATACATCCCATCACCGCAATTTTAACTCCCTTTAAATGACCGGTAGAGCTTTTAATACGAGCGGTGGTCGACTGAAGATCAAAGAGCGTTCGACCACACGAGGGACAAGCGACATATTCCGTCTTAAAGATTCGATTTCCACACCCTTGAAGAATATTAAAAGCCAATTTCACTCCGGCTCCAGGACCCGGCTCCCCTCGGACTAAAATCGCATCTCCCACCCCATCACAAAGCAACGATCCGATTTGTGCAGAGGCATGTAACATCGTCTCCAATACATCAGGATCTTTCCCAACGATAGGAGGATTAAAGGTATCTTTTAGAACAATCAAATGTCGCTTGGGTGCCTTCGCCGCCAAAAGACGAAAGGCATGATGCGGAGAAAGCTTACATCCATCCTTCACAGTCAAAAGACGTGATCCCGCAATGGCCTCTAATCCATTTAAATCCTGAGCTTGATCGACATCGACCTCAATGATCTCCGATCCTTCATGGACTAAATCAGGAAAGGTATCTCCCAATTGAACTCGCTTATGTTCAATCGCATTAAAAACATTCAAAGGCACAATCACTCGTGTCGGCTCCGTCTCTCCAATAGCCACCCCTGCCACTAAAATCTTGGGGGTAACCCGTTTTCCAAAGACAAAAGGATCGTAAGGAAGTTCAGGCCCCTCGATCGGCGATCCCAAATGAACGTCCTGCTCGACCATTTTGACAAGTGCCTTCGCCACCGGAATTTCATGAATACTATCTTCAGTCAATGAAACACGAATCGTATCGCCGATCCCATCTAATAATAGAGAGCCAATTCCAATCGCACTTTTAATTCGTCCATCCTCCCCCTCCCCCGCCTCCGTCACCCCTAAGTGAATCGGATAGTTCCAATCCGGACCCTGTTCTTGAAGCTTACGAACCAGCAATCGATAGGCTTGAATCATTACCTTCGGATTCGAGGCCTTCATCGAAAAAACAAAGTTATGAAAATCATACTTCCGAGCGACTCGCGCATACTCAAAAGCACTCTCCACCATTCCAAGCGGAGTATCCCCATAACGATTCATAATTCGATCGGAAAGGGATCCGTGATTCGTTCCAATCCGCATCGCAAGTTGACGATCCTTACAAACCTTTAAAAGTGGGGCAAAACACTCCTCAATCCGACCGAGTTCATCATCATATTGATCATCGGTATATTCACGAACTTGAAACTTCTTTTTATCGGCAAAATTTCCGGGATTAATTCGAATCTTATCCACCCATTGAGCGGCCTCCATCGCCGCATCCGGTTTAAAATGAATATCGGCAACCAAAGGAACTTTGCAGCCTTGATCGATTAAACGCTTTTTAATTTCTTGAAGATTCGCCGCATCTTTTATTGTCGGAGCGGTAATTCGTACCAACTCACATCCGACGGCCACTAAATCGAGGGTCTGTTTCACACAGGCCTCCGTATCCATCGTGTCACAAGTGATCATCGACTGTACGCGGATCGGGTGATCTGATCCGATCATCACACCGCTGACATTCACCGGACGAGTCTTGCGACGTTGATATTTCCAAGGGCTAGAGCAATATGAATTCAATGACATAAGTAAAATCCTTACCAAGAACTCCCCAAAACTCCATCAGGAATTTCAAGAAACTCTGCCAAATCGTCGTTGGCGGGTTGAATAATCCTCTAAAGCCTCGATAAACGACTTTCGACGAAAATCAGGCCATAAGGTCTTCGTCACATAAATCTCCGTATAAGAGCTTTGCCAAAGTAAAAAATTACTCAGCCGCATCTCTCCACTGGTTCGAATCAGCAAATCCGGATCCGGATAGTACCGAGTATAAAGATTTTGAGAAACCACCGCCTCATTGATCTGCGCTGGATCCAGATGCCCCAACTGAACCTCCCGGACAATCGATCTCACCGCCTCCACCATCTCCACTCGACCCCCATAACTCAGGGCCAAAATCAAAGTCATTCCCGTACAATGGCTTGTTTGTTCAATAGACAAATGGAGCTGTTGTCGTGTCTTTTCCGGCAGATCATTCAATCGACCAATCGCCTGTAAACGAATATTATTCTTTAAAAGCTCCGGAGTTCGTTCCTTTAAAAATCGCTCCAAAAGCTTCATCAAAGTCGAAACCTCTGCTTTCGGACGATTCCAATTCTCAACGGAAAAAGCATAGAGCGTCAAATACTTCACTCCCAATTCAGCCGCAACCTCCACCACTTCACGACTCGCCTCAGACCCAGCACGATGCCCGTCTACTCGAGTCCGTCCACGCTCCTTTGCCCAACGTCCATTCCCATCCATAATAATGGCGACATGAACCGGAAGCTTCAAAGAGGCAACAGACCCGACGCTCATAACCAGATCGTTTGATCTCGATTCGGCCCCACAGAGACAATTTTTAAGCGTGTCCCCATCAATTCAGCCAATGCCTTCACATAGGTTCGCGCCGCAGGAGGTAAATCGCTAAAACGCTTCGCCTTAACGGTTGATGTCATCCATCCCTTAAACACTTTATAAACCGGTTTACAGAGTGCCATCTCATCTAAATCGGTCGGAGGATGATGGATCGTTTTTCCCTTCAACTGATAAGCGACACAGACCCGAATCTCCTTCACTTCATCCAAGCCATCCAAATTCGTAATCGCAAGGTCATCGATTCCATTAATCATCCGAGAATAATGGGTAAAAACGGCATCAAACCAGCCGCATCGACGAGCCCGGCCGGTTGTCGATCCGAATTCACGCCCCATCGCATGAAGACGATCACTCAATCCATCATCCTCTGTTGGAAAGGGTCCCTCTCCAACACGAGTCGTATAAGCCTTCACACATCCCATCACTCGATTCATCCAATGTGGAGGAATCCCCGATCCAGTCGAAGAACCGCCCGCAGTCGTATTCGAGGAGGTGACATAAGGATACGTTCCAAAATCGATATCCAAAAAGGTTCCTTGAGCCCCCTCAAAAAGCACCTCAACCTTTTTCTCCATCGCTTGATGAAGCCAAACAACGGTATTGGTTACATAAGGCTTTAATTTCTTAGCGGCCTCTTCATATGTTTTTAATGTTTTTGAAAAAGAAACCGGTTTTGATCCCCCCGCAACAATCACCTTATTCGCCTCATTGACCCGCTTCTTTAATTTTTCAGGAAAATCGGCACGATAAAGATCTTGAATTCTGAGTCCAGTCCGAGCGGCTTTATCCGAATAGGTCGGACCAATCCCTCGTTTCGTCGTTCCAATCTTAAGGGTCCCTTTACTGGTTTCACGAAGGGCATCGATTTCACGATGATAGGGAAAAACAACATGCGCCGTTTGACTCACAAAAAGACGCCCTTTGGTCTTAATCCCTCGCTTTTCCAATCCCTCAATCTCAATGACCAAAGAAACAGGATCAATCACCACCCCGTTTCCAATCACACATTTTACTTTCGAATGCAATATTCCAGAGGGGATCAAATGAAGAACAAATTTCTCATCCCGTACTTTTACGGTATGTCCTGCATTGTTCCCCCCTTGAGTTCGAACCACGATATCGGACTTCTCCGTCATCGCATCGATGATTTTTCCTTTTCCTTCATCGCCCCATTGAGCCCCGACTAAAATGATATTCATATTATTCCGTTTCTGATGGTTAACCCATTTTTCTGACATTCTCTTTTGACCCGTATTGTCCCTCCCTTCCTTTCCAAGAAGGGCTCCTCATCTTCCCGAAGGAAGCTGATTTAAAAACCCGTGAAAACTGAATTTTAGGAACGCCCAATACTGCAGTAATCAAAACCGATATCACGCATCTTTTGCGGATCGAGCAAATTCCGTCCGTCAAAAAGATGTGGACTGATCATCTTTGATTTCATCGATTTCCAATCCAAATCCTTAAACTCATTCCACTCAGTCGCAATCACGAGTGCCTCCACTCCTTCCGCAACCTCCTCCGCCTTATCACAATAAATAATATTCGGCAGAAGGGTCTTCGCCTTTTCCATTCCTTGCGGATCATAGGCCCGGACGATCGCTCCTTCTCGTTGCATCAACTCGACCAGATCCATCGCAACACTCGAACGAACGTCATCGGTGTTTCCCTTGAAGGCCAGACCGAGTACCCCGATTTTCTTATCTTTTAAAACCCAAAGTGTATCACGAATCTGCTTCAAAAACCGATTCTTTTGAACCCGATTAATTTCGGAAACCTCTTTTAAAAGACGGAAATCATAACCGAGATCCTCTGAGATTTTGGTAAAGGCCGAAAGATCTTTCGGAAAACAAGAGCCGCCGTAGCCAATCCCTGCATTCAAGAAAGCGCGACCGATCCGTTTATCCGCTCCCATCCCCTCCGCCACCATATCCACATTCGCTCCCGATAACTCACAGATAATCGAAACCGCATTGATATAAGAGATCTTCAAGGCTAAAAAGCTATTCGCCGCATGTTTGATCAACTCTGCCGAATTCAGATCAGTCACCATAATCGGTGCTTTAAAGGGCTCGTAAATCTCCTGCATGATCTTCGTCGCACGCTCTGAATCCGCTCCGACAACCACACGATCCGGATTCATCAAATCAGCCACCGCAGATCCCTCACGGAGAAACTCCGGATTACTGACAACATCAAATTCAACTTTCCCTTGCGTATAGCGAGCGATCGTTTGAGTCACACGATCTCCGGTTTTTACGGGGACCGTACTCTTATCGACAATCACACGGTATTCCTTCATCACCGCCGCTATTTCGCGAGCCACTTTTTCAATATAAGTCAGATCGACACTTCCATCCGGTTGCGGAGGCGTTGGAACCGCAATAAAAACAACGAGCGATTTCTCAACCCCTTCTTTAATTGAATCGGTAAATTGTAGACGTCCCGCCGCCACATTCTTCTTAATCAAATCTTCAAGCCCAGGCTCATAAATCGGAATCTGACCGGCCTGCAAGGTTGCGACTTTTTTCTTGTCGTTATCGACACAAATGACCTCGTGTCCGACCTCAGCAAAACAGGTTCCACTCACCAAACCGACATAGCCGGTTCCAACAATCGCAATCTTCATTTTTATTGAGCATCCAAAGAAAGCCTCTGGGACGGAAAGGCCTTCAGGGTTAATGTAAAATAGACCGAGGTCTCATTTTTTCCATTGCGGTTATCCCGATTCGCAAGAGTCATCGCCAACTGCCAAGAGGACATATCCCGATAAATTCGGTAACTTTGCTCTTGGAGTTTTCCATCATCCGTCTCAAAGGTCAGATTGTTCTCAAACTGCCAATGTTCATTCAGACGATAAAAGTTTGACCAATAAACTAAATTACTATCGGGATAAAGATAACTGTCTTGAAGTACTCGAAGCCCAAGGGTTGTCTCCCATGATCTCGTTAACTGCCATCGAATACTATTATCCGAGAGGTTATACCCATCTCCATTCACATCAAAGGAGGAGAAACTCTCGTAGGAGAGCCACGGTAATGGATTAAATTTAAAGTCACTAAAAATATTGGAATAAGGATGATCATAAACCGAGGCAAAACGATCAATATCCGACTCCCTTGCTAAATCGAGATCGGCATAAACAACCCAATCCGCTAAATCGTAATTGACCCCATCTCTCTTTGTTTGGATCTTGTTACGCACCCCATGACGAACAATCGCCTGTTTATCTAAACTATCAACCGAGTTATTTTGATCTGGATTAATCGCCTGTAGTCGATGCGAGGGAAGTCGCTCATCAAATGTTAAATTTTCGTACGGCTTATAATCGTTACTTGGAGAGACCTGCGCATTGATAAAAGGCTCTGCGACATGACGAACTCCATCCACGCCTAATGCTGAATTCTTAACATTGAGCCACGACTTCGAGACCTTAAAAGAGGCCTCAACCCCTGCAAAGGCCCAGAGTCGCTGCGCATCCTCCGCATCAACCGGTCTATTGACCACATAGGGCGTATGTGTTTTATTAATAGAAACAATATTATTACCATCTCTTATTACTGGATAATCCCAAGCCGTCGCTCGGAAACCTAATCGCGGCGTCACAGAAAGCCAATTCATGTACTGACGAGGATATAGTAACTGTTGAAGGGTATCCCATCGATAGGCGGAAAACTCTGAATTAAATGAACCATCTTTAACATCCCCAAAATCCCGCTTCAAATTAGCAACACTGTACTCACTTTGATACTCCAGATTATCATAGAGCTTAAATCGTTTGCTCTCGACTTTTAACTCCGGAAGTCGCTCCACCGTCTGATAAAAACCGTTCACTTGATCACGAGCAAAAACCGAGATCGTAAAGTTTTCATTGTATTGCACTGCCTCCAAATAACTATCCGGTTGACGATCATTTCGATACTCATTTTCAAAGAAATCCTCCGTCACATGCGGATCACTGAGTTTCTCTTGTTGAACCGTTAAACTTAATCCATCTTTAAACTTCGTCTTTTGTTGGAGTAAAAAACGATAGCGAGTCGATGTCACGCCCTCCCGAGGATTTCCTGTGAAATTTCTCTTCGCATCATTATCCTCCGCCCAATAGGCCGAAAAGAGACCGTCACTTTCTTTATTCGGTTTGTATTTTAAATCAACTCCCCCCGCCAATCCCCGTTTCGAGCGAGCATCAAAATGGAGTGATCCTTTAATATTCTTATCAAAATAGTAGTTATAAGTCGCCCGCCCAAAGGCGCCAAAACGACTACTGCTCCCCGCCTTAAAAACCCAACTCGGACGATCATCATCAAGGTTTTGAACAAAAACAGGAACCCATAAAACCGGAATATTTCCGACATAAAGAACCACATTCTTTAACACAACCTCATTATTATTATAAATCTCAACGGTTGAGGCTTTAAAATGAAACCCCGGATTCTCCCGATTTTCAGTTGTAAAATAGGCGTTTTTAAGACTGTAATGATTCGGCTCCGGTGTCGTAATCTTTAATCCTCCAACAAACGCAGGAAGCGAAGTCATCCGAAAATCAGAGGACTCTAATTTCTTCGTCTCCAAATTATAAATCAGAGTCTCCCCCCGATAAACACTTCCCCCCGCATAAATCCGCACATTCCCACTCGCCATGACGACCTTCGTTTTACGATCCATCGAAATCTTATCGGCATAAATAATATCATCGCCGTAACGAACGATGACATTGAGCTCCGCCATCGCTACCTCCCCCACAATTCGGTTCTCCCCATCCGCCGTGATCTCAATCGGAACGACAGGAGGCCCCTCTTCAGATTGTAGAACGACGACCCCTAAAAGGCAGAAAATGAATACTATATTACGGATCACAGCGGAAAATATTTATCACGGTTTATTCGGAGCGCAATCCCATTTTTTTACGTAAATCACGTAAAATGAATAGCTAAGGATTAAACTTTGGCCTTCCTAAATAATGAGGGTCAACGATTCCCTTCTGAAAAGCCTCCAACGACTCCGCACTCGAGTTGACTCGTAGATTACTAAAGCTTCCATCGGAATTCTCCCATCGCTCATGCCAAAAAACCGCCGCCTTCAATCGAGGAAGCTGCTTCATGCATTCAAATGCCTCACGAATAAAAACCCCCTTATTCCCACTCTCCGGGTACTCCCCCACCCCCCACTCCGCAAGCATCACCGGCTTGGTCAGATCAATCTGACAGATCCTTTGATAAGGATACTCCGCTAAATCCCGAAATGATTTCCAAGTATCCCCCTTAAATTGCTTTCCATAAACACTAAGACCCAGCCAATCCACATAATCAGAACCGGGATAATAGGCCTCCATCTGATTCCACTCCTCATCCGGATAAGGATAGTTCATCGTATGATAAACCCATTGAATATTCTTCACTCCATTTTTCCGAACCCGATCGACGACGTATCGATAACATTTCTTAAAAGTCTCCGGTCCCTTCCATTGCTGCGGTCCGATGACCTTTCCTGATCCATAAAATTGACCCGACCACGGAAACCAGATCCCATTCATCTCCAATCCCCATGCAACAAAAAGGGGTTTTCCGTAGCTCTTCGCTCCCTCACTCCATAGATCAATATAAAGATCCCACTTTCCAGCAAGAATTGAATCGAGTGAAAAACGATCCACCCCCCGATCCTGCATATAGGGCTTATCCCACGGAGACCAATACAGAAGCGGAATTGCTCCATAGCCATCAATTAACTCACAATTTTTCTTCGGAAAAGATTGATCCCCCCAAAAGCTTCCCGAAGCAATAATTGCTTGTGGTTTGTGAACCATCTCTTCAAATTTTTCGATCGCCTCCAATGTCACTTCCGCCTCCCCCTCGCCAAAATCGACATAGGCCCCTAAATAAATCCCCTTTTCTGGAACGATCGGAAAAAACGACTTTTTAATCTCATTTTTTTTCTCAGAGGTACAAGATAGTACCGTCCCTAAAACAATACAGAGATAAACCCAACGCCATCGATCCGTTCTTACTAACATGCGCAAAACCCTACAATAGATCGGACAATGATCAAGGGCTCTCTCAGGAAAACCATGCGCGAAACAAATCGTCCGTAAAAAAGGGTTTCGTAACGTTAAAACCCTACCCCCCCCTCGTTCTGACCACGACTCCTCCGAGCCTCCTCCCTATTTTTAAAAGAGAAATGGAGCGCCGATCCGGCATGGGCGAAGGGGGGCAAAAGAGCCGCTATTGGCTAGAAGCGATTAGCCTAAAGCGAAAGAGATAAACCCACCCCTGATCCATGCCGCCCAGCGGTCGGCGCTCCATTAAAAACAATCCGAGAATTTACCTCTGAGGGGATCGTGAGCTCTTTCCGAGGAGAGGTGACTATTCATAAATTCCTCTTTTCAAAACTCCTTCTAAGGATAATGATTATCATTCCTGTGAAAATACCCTCTATTCAACTCCTTTCAAAAACGGCGATTCTTCGTGGTCAACTCCCCTTGAACCGAATTGCAGAACCGAACGAAAAAATCGCCTCTACGGTTGCTGAAATTTTAAAATCGATCCGCGAAAAAGGAGATCCCGCCCTCCTCCGTTACACCCAAAAATTTGATCGAGCCACTTTTACTGCAAAATCGATTCGACTCCGTTCCAAAGCCCCTCAACCCGATCTCCCAATCGTTCGACTCCTCGATGGCGCACTCAAGAACATTCGAGCCTTCTCAAAACGAACCATTCCCAAAAAATGGAGTCAAAAAAATAGTGACGGAGCGTGGGTCGGAGAAATCTATCACCCCATTCAGCGAGTCGGACTTTATGTCCCTGGCGGAACCGCTCCCCTCGTCTCCAGCGCCCTAATGACAGTCGGACTTGCTCAACTCGCCGGAGTTCCTGAAATCGTCGTAGCCACTCCCCCAAGGATCAATCCCTTTCTACACTATGCCCTTGAACGCTGTGGCGCCACCGAGATCTATCAAATGGGGGGGGCTCAGGCCATAGGGGCGCTTGCTTACGGAACCCAAACGATTAAACGGGTTCAAAAAATATTTGGTCCCGGCAACGCCTTTGTCGTCGAGGCAAAGCGCCAAGTCTGCGGGGCGGTCGCGATCGATCTCCTCCCCGGACCGAGTGAAATCGCCGTGATTGCCGATGAAACCGCAAACCCCGCGTTTATCGCAGCAGATCTCCTCGCCCAAGGAGAACATGGCCATGGGAGCCAAGCGATTCTGATCTCCCCCTCGCTCACGATCTTAAAAGCGGTTCAACAAGAACTCCTGAAACAAGCGCAACAATGTTCCCGTAAGGAATATATTATGGAGGTCCTCGAACAGGGATGCCATCTCCTCCTTGTTCCGACGCTAGAACTTGCCCTCACCCTTGCCGATCAATATGCCCCTGAACATCTCTCCCTGATTGTTAAAAATCCGGAGAGGGCGATCCCGAAAATGAAGAACTCTGGAGCGATCTTTATCGGGAATTATAGCCCCGTTGCCGTCGGAGACTATTGGGCCGGCCCGAGCCACACCCTTCCAACGGGAGGGGCCGGAAAATCCTTTCCGGGTCTAACCATCGAGCAATTTTATAAACGCACCAGCATGGTTCAATACGATGCCGTTTCGATGCGAAAAGCCGCTCCCAAAGTCGCCGCACTTGCCGAACTCGAAAAACTCGATGCCCATGCGCAGTCGGCGATGATTCGATTCCACGAATGACCATCGATCGATATCTCATTCAAAAAAATTCTCAGGGAAGTATCGGTATGCGGGTATGGAGTATGCGGTATCGGGATAATACCTAGAAATAATCTTTACAAGATCTTTCAAATTGGAGATAGTCCTCTCGGTCACTTTAAATGAAACATAAGACGATCGATGTAATTTCAAAACTCAAGAACAGTAAAAGTACTCAATCCCCTTTTTAAAATTTAACGATTTATTTTAAGATTTATTTAACGATTAAAAATAACTGGAGAAAACAATGAACAAACTCAGTCTCTCTAAAAAACTTATCGGTTCACTTCTGATTGCAGGATTACTTCCCATAATCGTCGTTTTTATTCTCTCATTTTATCTCAAAAACTATCTTTCAACTTCGACCGCCTCTACCTTAATGACCACCGCCGTGGCGACGATGGACAAAATTGAGCGTAATCTTTTCGAGCGCTACGGGGATGTTCAAGCCTTTGGAGTCAATGCCATTATTCAAGATAAATCAAGCTGGTATCAAACCAATTCAGATACGAATCGAATCGCCAAAGCCATTAATCAATACGTCGCTCTTTATGGACTTTATCCGATCTCGATGATGGTCGATATGGAGGGTAAAGTGGTTGCTGTCAACGATCTTGATGCAACAGGAAAACCGATTAATACGGCCTATTTATACAATAAAAACTTCAAAGACTCCGTTTGGTTTAAAAAGGTCATGGCCGGAGATTTTCTCAATACTGATCTTTTAAAGGGAACCTATGTCCAAGATGTTTACATCGATGAAAATCTCAAACAAGTTTACAAAGAGGAGGGCTTAGCCATCAGCTTCTCTGCTCCTGTTTTTGATACAAACGCAAAACAGATCGGAATATGGCATAACATCTCCTCCTTCTCAAATATCGAGTCGATCATTCAAGCCGATTGGAAGGAGATGACAAAAAAGAAATTAAAAAGCACTGAATTTATCCTCCTTAAAGAGGATGGAACGGTTATTTTTAATTACGATCCTACCGACAACGGCAATAAGACAGAGATCAACAGAGATATGAACGTCATATTAAATTTAAATTTAATAAGCAAAAACGATGAAGCGGCAACGCTTGCCGCAAAAGGATCCGGCTTTTTAACTGACACCAAGAGCGCTCATAAAAATAGCAATGAGATTGCAGGATTTTCAAAATCAGAAGGAGCTCTTGGCTATAAGGGGCTCGGATGGACTCTCTTGATTAGAACCGAAAAATCAGATGCCCTCAACACCGTAAACGAACTGCTCCTTTATGTTTATATCGTGCTCGCAACTATTGTGAGTCTCAATATCATCTCTTCAAATTGGCTCGCGAAAAAGATCGCATTACCACTCATCGACGGATCTTTGAATATTAAAATGGTCGGAGAACAAGTAGCGATGGCCGCTCAGCAGGTCTCCTCCGCCAGTACCTCTCTCGCCACGGGGGCCAGCGAACAAGCTGCCAGCCTCGAAGAGACTAGTGCCTCAATGGAGGAGATCGCCAGTATGGTGAAAACCAACTCTGAGAATACCACGGCCTCAAAGTCCCTCTCGGCAGAGGCTCGTACTGCCGTTGAAACGGGAAGATCTCAAATCGATCAAATGACCACGACCCTCAGTGAAATTAAGCGGGCAGTGGCGGACATGAAACAGGCTGTCAGTGAAATGCAAGAGGCTGATAATCAGGTGGCGAAGATTGTTAAAGATATTGATGAAATCGCCTTTCAAACCAACATTCTTGCGCTGAATGCTGCCGTTGAAGCCGCCCGCGCCGGTGAGGCTGGAATGGGATTTGCGGTCGTCGCCGATGAAGTCCGTAATCTCGCACACCGTAGTGCCCAAGCAGCCCGTGAAACCTCGGATAAGATTGAACTCTCGATTCAAAAAAGTCATTCCAACGTCCAAGCAAGTTCAAAGGTCTCTGATAGTATTAATCAACTTGAAATGAAATCTCAAGATGTGATTACCTCTTTCACCAAAATCCTCGAGAAAACAATCTCCGTCGATAAGGTCGTAGATGAAATCGCTAATGCCGGACGTGAACAATCGGCAGGGGTCTCTCAAATCAATAATTCTTTGACCCAAATGGATAAAGTCGTTCAATCCAACGCCGCTCAGGCCGAAGAGACCGCCGCCGCCTCGCACGAGATGCTCAGTCAATCGGAATCCCTGATGGAAACCGTTAAAAACATTCTCGCGGTCATTGAGGGAGGTTCTAATATTGTCTCTCCCACTCAGACAAAGGTCTCAACCTCTCAATCCCCTGCCTTTAATCCTACCCCTGTCCGCCATCAAGAAACCCCTTCGAAAGCGCTTCCAATGTCCATGCCTGCTCCTGCAAAAAAGAGCAACGTGAGTATCCCGCTTCCTGAGCCCGGGGCTTCAAAGATGGATTTCAAGAAATCAGACTCCGATTTTAGAGATTTCTAAAATCTCAAAATAAATCTATTTCTTGCCTGAGAAATTAAAAAAATGGAGCGCCGACGGGCTCCCCCGATACAGATCGCATCCGCGTCAACCTAACACACGAAAAGACAGTTTTTTCACCGCAAAGTAAACGGAGGGCCGCAGAGGAAAATTCAATTCTCTATTTTTTGAAAGTAAAGATAGCCGCCTTTTTCTTCGACTTAAAACAATCATAACCTCTGTTTTCCTCCGTTCCTCTATAAATCTCTGTCTTTGGATTCGTCTTGATTGGCGTCTTTTGCTTTTCGTTGGCGGTTCGCCTCTTTTTGTTGCATCCATTACAAAACTTCGTTTTGGTTGTGCCCCACTTCGCCCCCGCACCAAACCAATAGACCCTGTTTGTGGGATTTTTGCTTCGCAAATGGTTTTCCCCATTCCAAACTATTTAGACTCCGTGGGATTTTTCTCATCATCGCTTCGCTCTTCTGGGTTTTCTGCTTCTTTTACTCATCGTCGCTCAGCGCTCCTCTTGGTTTTCTCTGCGGTGAATATTGTATTTTTCTCTTCTCTTAAGTTGACGCTCATACGCACTGCGGGAATACGGCGAACAAATCGGTGGACCTGCGGAAGACATTGAATCCCTGTTTCACGCGGGGGTACGGAGCAGCGGAGAAAAATACCGTTTTGAATGAGTGTCGATGAGTGCCAATGAGCGGTTAAAAATTGATTTTAAAACTTAGCGACTGTCCCATCATAAAAAAAGGGGCCGAACGGGTAGGTTCGGCCCCTTTTAAAACAGAGTTAGAAAATCCGATTACTGAAGATATTGTTCAGGAAACGCACCAATCAACTCCACTTTGTCCCCTTGATTCTGATTGTATTGTTGCGCCTCTCCACTTTTCTTAATCACTAAAAAACCGGCATCATTAAAAGGAGCCCCTTTGATCTCTTTACTCGGTGAACCAGGATGATTTTTCGTAATCATAAAAATAGAACTGTCTTCAGTAGAGCTCCCAATCATCCCAATTCTCCAAGAAATACTCTCGGCATTCACACTATCCACAGAGGCTAAGGGCCTTTCTCCTTTAGCGACTAAATTTTTAACATCCTCTTGCTTAAATAATCCGTTTTCTTGCAAATTTAAAATATATTCCGAGACCGTCGTTTTCTCACAGTCGGCGGGCCACCCAAAAGTCGCATCCCCTGTCGAGGTTGATTGCATATTCGCTTGCAAACAAACATCCCAGAATTTTTTACCCATCAACATCGTTGCTGACATTTTTGCTGTGGTCATCGCCTTAGAAACAGCAGGAAGGAGTGCAGCCGCTAAAATACCAATAATCGATACCACCACGAGCAATTCGATCAAAGTAAAGGCTTTACGATTTTTTTTACAGAGGATGAGGTTTTGTTTCATAGGTTTACTCTACTGTTTATTTTTCTTATTTTCAATTTAGTTTTTAGGAAATCAATTTAACTGACCGTTGGCGGTGACTCATCAGAAGGAGGAATGCTTTGATCTGCGACCTCTGCGGCCGCTTGCCTCTTTTTCCAAACCATAAATCCGATCCCCCCACCGACAAGAAGAACAAGGGCGATCACCCCGTTGATGATCATCTGCTTCACTTGAGCCTTCTTCTCCTCCTCTAGTCGCAAACGCTCCGCCTCTTCTTTTTTCGCCTTTTCAGCCGCTGCAATCTGATCTTTCTCATTCTTCAGCTTAAATTTCAGCTGTTCTAAGTCCGGATGTTGAGGATAAGCCAACTCTAACTTCTTAAGAGCCCCTTCAGCCTCTTTAAGTTTACGGGCCTTAAAGGCCTCCTCAAAGATCTCCACCATCGGTTTAAACGTGGCTACTTTTTTCTCTTTTTCAATTCTCTCTAATTCACCCTTAAACTCAACGTTTGCCGCCGGAACTTTCGGATTTTGACTCCAAAGCTCTTTGGCCTTTAAAAGATATTCACTGGCCTTTACAAAACCGACCTCTTTCACCTCCGCATAAAATTTGGCAACCATCGCATCCGATTCCGCCATCGTCTCGTCCATCCCCTTTTTCTGACTCAACATCCAAGCCTCGATCGCCTTTGAAAACCGATGAGTCACCGGATAGTCAAGTGGCTTTGGTAATACGATTACCTTCTCAAGTTGCGTGTATTTTTCGGTAAATTTATCCCAATCCTTCGCCTGAACGGTATCCGCTAATGCTCGCGCCGGAAGAAAGAAACGCAAATCATCCGTGAACAGACGCTTCACAGCAGCTACCCCCGCTGGAACAGTTCCGGCGGCATTTAAAATGGTATTCGCTCGCTTCATTTCTAGTTCAGCTTCCGGTAAACGATTTTCCCCAATCGCTTTGATCGATTCGTCAACCCGTGCCGTAGCCTCCTCTAAAGCAAAACTCCAAAGCCCCGTACATCCGGACCAAAGCTTTGAGGCCCTCTGAATCTCACCAATGAGAGCATCGACCGCATCCGGATTCCCTTTCAATTTTTGTGCCCCTTCCAAAATCGCTAAGGCCTCGATCTTCTTTTTGAGATCGATCTTCCGCAATCGATCCGCTTCATCACTCATTCTTTTTTGAAGATCCGCAAAAGATTTTTGAACCTGCGAAATCTGCGTGTTCATTTGCGCCTTTTGTTTATCTAACTCTCTCACGCGACTCTGAATTGCCTTCTTTTCCGCTTTATCTTTTTCCAGAGGCAAAAGTGCCTTTTGCGTATCCAGACGACCCTCAATTAACACCAATTCATCTTTTAAACGATTCACGTAAATATCAGCACTTAATCCCTCCATGACAGCGCCATAGATTTCAATCGTTTTTTTAACCACTTCGGGATAATGAACACTCGGATGATCCGTTCCAATTTTCTTAGAAAGCTCAATCATTGAGGAAAGATCTTGATCGACCTTCGCTTTCTCAATTTTCTTTAAAAGATCCAACGGCTCATACTCTTTTTGGTAGTCCTTCCACTCTTGCGAAGTAAACCAACGTTCCCCTCGTCGAACTTGTCCAATATAAAGCTTCTCCAACTCTGCTCGAACGAGGTCGATCATTTTTTTGACCTCGGGAAGATACTGACTTTTTTCAAACTTACTCACAAACGGTTCTAAATCCTCTTCGAGAATTTGATTATAGTAAGCAACCTCCTGTGAATCCTCTGGCATCTTAAAACTGGACTTCAGCTCTTGATATCGACGCTCACCGGGATCGGCACGACGAACTTCCGCAACAATCTCCTTGGGGATTTCATGCATATCGGAAATCCCTTTAACGATCGATCGATCAATTTTGATCATCGTTTCATTTTCAGAAACAATCGCACATTTAAGTTGCATCGTTTTAATTGCCGGAGGAAGCGTTGCCCCCTCTTTAAAAAGAATCGTATCCGGTAATACTAAATCTTCGGCACAAAGCAGTGCCAAACTCGTAAAAGAACATAAGGAATACAGGAATAGGTGACGGATCGAGATCATAAAACCCCTTTGTGAATTAAGAAGCCCCTTTGGCTTAAACATAAAATGAGAGTAATCAGTATTTTTGTAATCGTCAAGAGGTGGATTCGCCTTAATCCAACGCGCGAGTGATGAACAATGCAAGATCTGGGTTCAAAAAAAAAGAGATTTTAAAAGACGAAAATCAGTCCCGACAAAAAACGGGATGCGAAAAGTTGAAATAAGGAATTTAGCCGCAAAAGAACTCAGAGAACACAAAATAAAATGGTGCCTCAGAAAATCTTAACGATAAACTTCTTTTCTGTGACCGATCACAATCACCAAGACAATCAATTTTCCGTCATGAATTTCGTAGATCACTCGATAATCTCCAATCCGAATTCTCCATGCCTCCCTCCCTGATAGTTTTTTACAATCCGAAGGGCGAGGATTATCTATTAAAGTTAAAATTTGTTTGGAGATACGATCCCTCATTTTGGTCGGAATCCGATCAAGTGCTTTTAGAGCAGATTTTTGAATGAAAATCTGATAGTTCATGTTTTGGGTCGAATCTTGGACTTGGAATGAGAACAGACAAATGGAATCACTTCCTCTTTCATTTTTTTGGCATGATCATAGGAATGAATGTCATCCAACTCTTCCAAAGCATCAATAATGTGTTGCCATTCACGATATGAAACTAAAACCGACTTTTTCTTTAATTTTCCATCGACCACAAACTCGGGATGTAAAGCAACCATGATTTTTCTCCGTTTTTCTTTTCTCCAAGAATGCCAACATTTTTGGATTACTTCAACCTCTTTTGATCCCCGGACTTTCGCCACCAAGATTGCGGCCAATTATTTCATAATAATCGTGCGATGAGAGGTAACTCTGCGACTCCCCTTGAGGTGCCTGATCAGACCTCGACGTCAGTTTTTTGGCATCGATTCGGAGGATTCACAGGATAAAGACAAATGAATACGAGCCTGTAGCTTTTAGCTTGTAGCCTTTAGCAAATAGCTATCAGGCTCGTATGTATCTGCCTTTATTCTGATCATCCTGACCATCGATGCAAAAAAACTTCATGATCCATTCCCAATCTCATGATGAAGCTTGAAACCAATATGGGGATCCTCGATTAATTGTTGAAAGTTTGTTTTAAAAAATTAATTGTAAAATTACAACAAATGTTTTATATTTCCAACATGAACCCCAATCCCTTTTTTTTCTTCGGGAGTGCCGACCATCATCGGGATCTTTTATCCCGGCCGCAGGAAGAGTCTAAAATCCAGCAGTTTGTCAAAAATGCAGCCAAAGTCAGGATCCAGGGGGACCGCCGCGTCGGGAAAACCACGCTTCTCAGAAAATCACTCCATCGAATTCCCCATCTTTACGTTGATTTCTCAGCTGTTAAAACTCCGGAAGGATGCGTGGATCGATTTAATGCCTCCCTTCATTCCAGTAAATGGGGAGCCGATCTTTTAAATACCTCCATCAAACTGGGAGCCCTTGGAGAATTTGGAATCAGCATCCAAAAACCCTCCTTCCAAAATGATCCCTTTATCGGTCTCGAAGTTCTTCTCAATCAGGTGGAGAGCAGTAAAATTGAGGCGGTTGTGATCGATGAATTTCAGGATATTCTCTCCTTGCCAGATCCTAACGCTTGGCTGTGGAGGCTCCGTTCCATCATCCAAAATCATTCTAAAACGGCCTACTTCTTTACGGGGAGCATCCAATCGGCGCTTCATTCGCTCCTGGACGGCAATAAGGCAGCGTTTCACAAACAGACCATCCAACTCCAGATTGATCCCATTTCCCTGGAGCAGCTCGGACCTTGGATCAAAAGAAAACTTCAAAAAAGTGATTATACTTTGGAAGAGGGAGTTTTAACTTACATTTGGGAAATGACCTCTGGCATCACCGGAGACATTCAAAAGGTTTTTTATTATCTGTGGGATCTTCAGCCGAAGGAAAAGAAAATATCCCGCCCGACCATTGAACAGACCCTCTTCACGATCCTTCAGGCCGATCATGATTCAAATCTACGCATCATCCGGAGCCTGACAGGTAGCCAGGTTTCAGTGGCTCGTGCCATTGCCCGATTTCCCCAGGAAAAACTTTATAGCTCAAAAATTAAAAGTGAGAGCCGAATTCATAACCAAGGTACCATCAAAGTCGCAATTGATGCGTTGCAAAAAAAGGGGATCTTTATTGAGTCCAAATCCGGAAATCTTCGATTCGATGATCCATTTTTTAAAATCCTGATGGCTCATTATACGGTATAAATTGTATTTGAAAGCCCTCGCATTACCGTGCGCCAACCCCAGAAAAATCATCTGCTTCGAGACCGGATCATAGGTCGCTCCCGTGATGTCTTTGAGGTTGGAGCCAACCAGTTCGGCCGCTTTGTCGCTGAACTCGATTTCATGGGCTACTTTGAACCTAAAAACCGCGGATGAATTTAACCACATAACACACAAAATACACAGAAAGAAGAGTTTATGAGAAATCGAGTCGGCATTTCGATTCACCCACAAGGTGAGCGGACTCATTTTTGTAAGTTATTAGTTTTCAGTGTGTTCTGAGTATTCTGTGGTTCCAACTGCTTTTTTTAGGTTAAAACCGCAGATTAGGATTAAAATCACCCGCCACATCAGGATCAACCCCTACTCCCAAACGAGCCGCCGCAACAGAGGCGATCATCGCCGCATTGTCGGTACAAAGATTCGGATCGGCAATATGAACGGTCACTCCTGCCTTCAAGCCCTCTTGTTGAAGTCTCTCTCGCAAAACGCCATTGCAGGCCACCCCCCCCGCAACCACGACCGATTTACTTCCCGTTTGCTGACAGGCACGAATCGTCTTACGGACAAGAACCTCCACGATTGCTTTTTGAAAAGAGGCGCAGAGATCCCTTTTCTTTTGATCGATCTCTTTATAGTCCGGATTCTTCTCTAAAAAGTATCGGACAGAGGTCTTTAATCCACTAAAACTAAAGTTAAAGTTCTCCCGTTCAGGGAAGCTTTGAGGGAAATCGATCGCCTCCGCATTTCCCAGTCGCGCCCATTTCTCGATCTCCGGTCCCCCTGGATACGGCAATCCCAGCATCCTCGCCACTTTATCAAAGGCCTCGCCCGCCGCATCATCGACGGTTCCCCCTCGCTTGAGGTACTCCTTCCATCCCTTCACTTCAATGATTAAGGTATGCCCACCGCTCACAATCAATCCCATCATCGGAAAGGGAATCCTCAATTGAGCGGGATCGAATCCCTCCTTCTGAGAGTCCATTAAAGAACGATCTTCTAAATGAAAAAAGGGGGAAAATAGATGGCCTTCCAAATGGTTGACCCCATAAACCGGTTTTCCAAGAGCAACGCCAAGCCCCTTCGCATAGGAAACTCCGACTAAGAGAGCCGTTGGGAGTCCCGGTCCAACAGTGACCGCAATCCCATCGAGCTCTTTTAAATCTAAATGATTTTTTGAGATTAAATCTTTGGTTAACGCCGGAAGGTTTTTCAAATGCTCCCGCGTTGCAATTTCAGGAACGACCCCCCCAAACCGTTCATGGAGTCGAATCTGCGAGCTCACCAAGGAGTCGATCACGCGATACTGAGTTCCCACTTGTTCGACCCAAGCCACGGCGGTTTCATCACAGGAGGTCTCAATCCCTAAAATTTTCATGAGGCGGCAGGAGTGACGGAGGATCGCTTTGGATTTCGTTCTTGAAATATTCGAATCCCTTTTAAAATACCGATCGCTCGATCTAATTGAGTATCTCGGATCTCTCGTTGTGCTGAACTTTGAGTGAAGTACCCCCGATTCGCTCTGATTTGAAGTAACGCCCGCTCCTCTTGTTCCGTCACCGGGGCGGAAAAATGCGGTTCGATTCCGACTTCATGAATCACTTTTTTGCTCGGCGTATAATATTTCGCCGTCGTTAAACGAATCCCTGTTCCATTCCCTAAATCTTGGACGGTCTGAACCGACCCTTTCCCAAAAGTACGCTCCCCGATTAAAATGGCCCGCTGTAAATCCTTTAAGGCGCCGGCCACAATCTCCGCCCCACTAGCACTATAACCGTTGACCATCACCACCATTGGATAGGCGGGATGGCGTTTAAGTTGCTTCGGACGATAATCAATGCCTTGAATCGAATTCCTTCCTTGAGTCGAAACAATGACCTGCCCCTTTGATAAAAACTTCCCCGCCACCTCAACCGCTGAATCTAATAATCCACCGGGATTATTACGAAGATCGAGAATTAAGGACTTCATCCCTTTCTTTTCTAAATCAACTAAAACCGCCTCAAATTCCTCCTCTGTCTTCTCCCCAAACTGCTCAATCCGGATATAACCGATCAAGTCCCCTCCTGCAAGCTCCTCGGGCAATAGCTTTGCATCCCGGACGGTGGCGACCTTGATCACCTCACGAGTCAATTCCAGTTCCAAAATCTCACCGGGCCCCTCTTGTCCCATCGAGGGACGCATCACCATCAACTTCACCTTGGTCCCACGAGCCCCTTTTAATCGTTTCACCGCATCTTGTTGCCCCATCTTATCAGTCGATTTATTATCGATCTTTAAAATCCGATCTCCCGAGAGAATTCCGGCTCTAAAACTCGGCGTATCTTCGATCGAAGCTAGAACGGTTAAAAAGCCCTCTCGTAATCCAACGACCAATCCTAATCCGCTAAACTGTCCCTTGGTATCTTTTTGCATCTCAGCAAAAGATTCCTCATCCATAAATTGACTATGCGGATCAAGAGAGTTCAACATCCCTCGTAGTGCGGCATAAATTAAATCGCGATATTGAACTTTTCCGGCATCGACATAATCTTGCCGAACCAACTCAATGATTCTTGTGAACAACAAGGTGTATTGATAGCTCTCCTCTTGTTGGGCGAGGAGCCGAACGGAGTAAAGGCCACTTCCAACAACCAGCAGAAAGCAAACAACCCCCAACGTTAAACACCAGCGTGGGATTCTTAATATCATGGAATTGATCTTAAAAACGGTCGTTAAGGTCGTTAATGGTCATTTAAAGAATCGTTTTTCCGACCCCTTTTTGACTCAATCGCTCTTTAAAATAAGCAATTGCCTGAACCAATCCAGTTTCTAAATCGATTTTCGGCTCCCATCCCAATTTCTCTTTTGCCTTGGAGATATTCGGTCGACGTTGTTTCGGATCATCAGTCGGAAGCGGATGATACTCAATCGTGCTCTTCGATTGTGTGATACGGACAATACGTTCGGCAAACTCTTTAATCGTCAGCTCAACCGGATTTCCGATATTAAAAGGATCATGATAAACCGACTCAGAAAGCTTGTAGATCCCATCGATTAAATCAGAGACGAAACAGAAACTACGGGTTTGGGAGCCATCTCCAAAAATCGTGATCGGTTGATTTTCCAACGCTTGACTCACAAACGCAGGAACGACTCGACCATCTTTCAGACGCATCCGCGGACCGTAGGTATTAAAAATACGAACAATCTTAGTGTCCACGCCGTGATGACGATGATAAGCCATCGTCATCGCCTCGGCAAATCGCTTTGCCTCATCATAAACTCCACGAGGTCCAATGGTATTCACATTCCCCCAATACTCTTCGGTTTGAGGATGAACCAACGGATCTCCATAAATCTCAGAGGTTGAAGCGATTAAAAAACGGGCCTTCTTCGCCTTCGCAAGTCCCAACGCCCGATGCGTTCCGAGCGAACCGACCTTTAACGTTTGAATCGGAAGCTCGAGATAGTCGATCGGACTCGCTGGAGAGGCGAAGTGAAAAACAACGCTCACCTCCCCTGGAATATTTAAATACTCCGTCACATCTTGTTGTTTAAAATCAAAACGATCATCCTTTTGAAGGTGATCCAAATTGGCAGGATTCCCTGTTAAAAAATTATCCACTCCAATCACTCGATAGCCCTCTTTTAAAAGACGATCGGTTAAATGACTTCCCAAAAATCCGGCGGCACCCGTTACAACAGCTGTTTTCATCGATCTAAAACCTACCGCCATTTTTTTACAGGAAAAGCGAATTATCTTAAAAATTTTCATTGGTGTCCAAAACAAAAAACCTTAAATACATTGTCTCACGCAACGACGCCACGACGCGACGTTAAATCCCTACTCCCCCCTCGTTCTGACCACGGCTCCTCCGAGCCTCCTCCCTATTTTAAAAAGTTCTCGAAAACCAGCTTTCGATCTCTTTTTAAAAACAGGGATCTATCGCTTACGCTCTTGGGGTCAGAACTCTCCCCCCTT
>CAMCYL010000027.1 GCA_945883905.1 Akkermansia muciniphila
TTGTCTTGGCTTTTAAACAAAGAGTGAATTGAATTTTCCTCCGTTATCCTCCGTTTACTCCGCGGTGAAAATTGGATTTTGCCTTTTCCCCCCTCGTCCTCAAATCCACCCCTGATCCATGCCGCCGGGCCGTCGGCGCTCCATTAAAAACCAATCCGAGAATTTCGCTCTGAGAGGATTGTGAGCTTTTTCCGAGGAGAGGTGAAACCGATCCCCTCCAGAGAAACTCGATCGTTTTTTGAAAATCCTTTTTTCAAAGAAACGGGAGAGATTCTCGGGAGGCGGCAGCCGACAAAGGAGGCGCCGAAAGGAAAGAGCTCACGATCCTCTCCCCCTCTGACGTGGCGGCGTCGCGTCGTTGCGTGAGAACTGCTTTAGAATTTCAATCTCCCTCTTCGATTTACCCTCTCAAATCCAAAGTTGTTTTGGACGGTAGTGAAATCCAACCGAACTTTTGAATTGACCCCTCGATTTTCGCTGAAAGGCTCTCCGGATGAAGCTTTTCAGTGATTATCATATGCACCCACAAGGGCATAAGCATCTCCCTTATACTCAAGCCCTCTTACAGCCCTGGGCGGATCACTGCCGAACAGTCGGGATTCGTGATTTTGTTTTTACCGATCACGATCGTTACTTTCCCGGTGTCGATTTCGATCAAGTCGAACTTCTCCAAAAGAATAATCCCGATCTAACGATTGGGATCGGAATCGAACTTGATAACGATCCCGTCACCTCCGCTGAGGGGCGCACGTGGGTAAAGAAAAACTGGGAACGGCTCGATTTTGTTTTGGGCTCAGTTCACTATTTTTCTGGAGAGGATAAAATGTTCGATTCCGCCGATCAAGCCGGACAATTTGATCGGTTAGGCGTAGAAAAGGCCTATGATCTCTACCTTAACGAACTCGATCAAATGATTTCGCTCGGACATATTGATGGACTCGCCCACTTAGATCTCGTTAAAATTCATAAGTACTTTCTTCCGGCAAAAGACCCTGCGGATGTATTCACTCCGATTTTGGAACGAATCCAAAAAGCGGACCTTTCGATGGAACTAAGTACCGCTGGATGGAGAAAGCCGGTTGGCATTCAGTATCCTGACCTTTCGATCATCCAAAGAGCAATGTCGATAGGGATTCCCTTTACGATTGCCTCCGATGCCCATTCCCATGTACAAACGGGGGAGAACTTCGAGAGATTGAGCGAGATCGTTCAAAAACTTGGAATTCGAGAAGTCGCCGTTTACAGAAACCATCAACGCACTATGGTGCCCTTGGAGAAATAAATTTATGAGTAAAAAAGTAATCGCAAGCGCTCAGGCGCCAAAGGCCTTAGGACCGTACTCCCAAGGAATTCGAGTCGGCAATATGATTTATCTCGCAGGGCAGATCCCTCTGGATCCCGCAGGACAACTTGTCGAGGGAGGAATTTTAGAGCAAACGGAACGAGTGCTCACCAATATCACCGCTCTTTTAGAATCCGAGGGACTCACCCTCGCCCACGTTGTTAAATCGACGGTCTTCATGAAAGATTTGGCTGAATTTGAAGGAATGAATCAAGTGTACTCAAAATATTTCACCGAAAAACCGCCGGCACGCTCGACGATTCAAGTCGCTCGCCTTCCACGGGATGCGAAGGTTGAAATTGAAGTGGTCGCCATCGATGCAGCTGCTTGAAATTTTTAAAAAAACGGGGGCCCTCCTCGATGGACATTTCATCCTTCGTTCAGGACTGCGTAGCCGTCAATACTTTCAGTGTGCGTTGCTCCTCCAAAATGCGAAATTAGCCTCAGACGTTTGCGGCCTCTTAGCGGCAAAACTCAAAGATTATCGATACGATGCCCTCATCTCTCCCGCCATGGGAGGGATTCTCGTCGGCCAAGAGGTCGCAAGGCATTTAGAGGCCCGCCATATCTTTGCCGAAAAAGTGGAAGGAAAACTCGCCATCCGACGATTTGAAATCAAACCGGGTGAGCGTTTTTTAATCCTCGAAGATGTAGTCACGACAGGAAGCGCCGTTCAAGAAACCCTCCAACTCGTACGCAATGCGGGAGGAATCCCTGTGGCCGTCGGAACCATTGTTGATCGCAGCGGCAATCGCCCCCCCGATTTTGGAGTCCCCATGGTCAGCCTCCTCCAACTGAATGTAGAGACCTTTAGCCCAGATAATTTACCAGAGGACCTCAAAGCGATCCCTCCTCACAAACCCGGTAGTCGCTAGAGCCCAAAATAGAAAATCCTTAAATACATTGTCTCACGCACTCCCATCGCAAAGCGAAAATCCAAAAAGGCAATCCGTCAGCTGACCATAGGCGTCAACCTAAGCAAAAACAGGATTCACCACGGGGTAAACGGAGGGCAACGGAGAAGAATACAGTTTTTGATAGGGGGAATAGAAAGTTGTCTTGGCTTTTAAACAAAGAGTGAATTGAATTTTTCTCCGTTATCCTCCGTTTACTCCGCGGTGAAAATTGGATTTTGTCTTTCCCCCCCTAGCCCTCAAATCGACCCCTGATCCATGCCGCTCCATTAAAACAATCCGAGAACTGTTTTAGAATTTCAATCCCTCTCTTCCATTTTTCCTTCGAAATTAAACTTTATTTTGGACGCTCGTGGATTTTACTATTCAACTCCATTCTTCAAACTCCACTTGAGAAATAAAATTTGATTTTAAAGACTCTGTCGATTAACTTATATTAGTAAAATTGATCTCTTTTAATTTAAATCTAATAGTTAATTGTAGATTTTTATAAAAAGTCGTCATTACGAATAAAAAAACTCTTGAGTAAACATCCTCTCAAGAGCCATTCAATAAGCTTGGAAATTAGAGATTGACTTGGGGTGCCTATTTTTTAAGCTTTTTTATGGAAAAACGACCGTAAAGGATCTGTGAAGAAGAAACTTGTTAATCCTATATTTATCGTCGCACTGCTCGTTGGAGTGTTGTGTGTCTTTTTAATTACCAAGGCTCTTCGTGATTTAGAAGAGGAAAAGCAGGCCCGAGTCCAACAGGAAGAGGTCGCTCGTAAAAAGGCCGAACAGGAGAATTTAGAGCTCAAGGCCAAGTTAGAGGCAGCCTCTAAAAATCAAGGTACCGAGGCCCCTCAGGCTCTCACTAAGCCAGTGGTCTGCTTTAAAGTTCCCCTTCAATCGAGAACCGAAATCAATCGAGTAATGGTGGAAATGAGAGATTATCCCATCGAAATGATCCCCGAAGGGGTCTTTTCTGAGATGAAAGAGGTCGTCGGAAAATATACCGTTCGATCGGTCGATGCCAAAGAGCCGGCGACCAACACAAAAGTGAAATCAATTCGTGAAATCGGTGGAATGTCCTATCGAATTACGCCTGGAATGAGAGCGATTGCAATTCCAGTCACTCCGATTAACTCCAGTGGTAATTTAATTACCGATGGTGACTTTGTTGATATCCTCCTTTCGGAAAAAGATAAATCAGGGGAATTCATTCGAACTCGAATTTTCCTCCAGAATATTAAAATCTTAAGTTTCTTTGCCAGCGCTGAAACAGAACAAACCGCGGGTCTCCCCAAAACCGCAGCAGATACGGCGACGGTCGAAGTCTCCCCAGAGCAAGCGGAAGGCCTCATTCAAGCAAGAAACATGGGAGAAATGAGCCTCGTTTTGCGAAGTGTAAAAGATCAAAAAACTGTTCGGACTCGTGGATTTGAAAAGGGAGAGCTGGCCTCTGACTTAGGGGTCATTCAATCCCGCTCGAAGCGCACTTTAAATCGCCTTGCGGAGGAGCAACGAGAAGAGGCGGCCTCCAAAGAAAGCCAGAATCAAGAATCTGAAACCGTGCCAACGACGGAATCCAATACGAAGAGCTCAGAAGTTCCTCCTCTCGATTCCCCGAATGAAGACAAACAGGAGAAACCGTAATGAAATCATCTTTTTTTCAAAAAGCCTACTCCTCGCTTTTACTCCTCCTCTTTATTTTTGTGTTCACGAACACTCCTTTAAAGGGAGCCGATAAACAAGCGGTGAAACGAATTTACGTGAATGTTTCGGAGACGGAGAAGATCGTTGCCCCCAAAGGAATTGATGACTACATGACCTCCTTCGCTGGAGTCGCTAAGATCACGCAGACCTCCGACAAGGTCTTACTTGTCGAAGCTGTACGTGCCGGGAGAACCACGATCACAGTCGTTTGCGGTGAGGAAATATACCGTTATCATTTAACCACGTTTGATGGTCGTGGTGCGGATGAGGCCCATGTAAATAACGAATTCGCCGCAAAGGGGTATAACCAATTAATCGCTCGCTTCGATAAGGTGAATAAAGATCAACTTCTGATCGAAGGAAAAGCGGCTACCCAAGAGCAATTGGATGATGCCGTAGAAATTGCAAAAAAATATGTCACTTTCGTCGTCCTAAAAGCAAAAATTATTTCCGATAACAGTGACGACAACGAAGTTGCCAGTGCGGAGGAACGTGAAATCGAACAAACCATTGAAAAAATTGCGAACGTAAAAGGGCTACGGGTTAAGGTCAAATTTGAAATGCGTCAAAAGGCAACGAAGATCACTGAAAGCGCCTCGACCGGAAATCCAATCGTCACCTCGAGTAATACAAGTTCATCAGGGGCCACATCAACGACGACGGCCCCTTTACTTCCGGCAGAATCGGGAGGAAGAGAGCCGGAACCGATTAAAGGATCGCTCGAAGAAAGTACAGTTCAACAACTGGAGGGAGTCCCCGCTAAAATATTTTTATTTGGTCGAGTCAAAGATGATCTCCAAAGAGCCCAAGCGATCCGTGTCGCAAGAACCTTTTGTCAATTAGTCGTCTCTTTTTTAACCGTTGAAGATCCGATTCAGATTCGCTTTCAAGCATGGATCATGGATGTTAATTTAACAAAAGCACGTAACCTCGGAGTCTCTTGGCCAAACTCACTTTCCTATCGCGCTCTTCAAGGAGCGGCGGCTAGTACTGCTGGGGGCGCCGTAACCACTAATCCCCTTGGAGCAGGAGCCACCTCAGTCGCTACTGTTTTTAGTAAAATGTTTAGCGGAGGAGGAGAAAGCGTCTCTCCAATGCAAAATATTACCTCCGGTCTAAATACGAATGTCGATATTGCGGTTAATCTTTTAGAGACAGAAGGAGTCGGAAAAATTATGCAAGCCCCTGTCATTATGGTGACCAATGGTCAAACCGGTTATTTTACAACGGGGGGCTCTTTTCCTGTTGCAACTTCCACTTCTAACTTAGGAGTGACAACTTCATCTACCGCATATCAAACATTTCAAACTTATATCCAAATTCTTCCTTTAAATTTAGAGCGTTCAGGCCCTGGAGGAGAAACGATCGACATTTTAAATAGTACAAACCAAAAAACAATTCCGACTATGATGGATGCAAAGGATCTTAAAAACCCCATCGGAAAAAATAATTTTTCGCTTCCGCCAGAAATTGATGATTCTCTCAAAATGGTCGATGAATATGGAAACATAGGAGTTCGAGTTAATGTCGGAATCGAATCCATCGCAGCAACAAATGCCGTTGTTAGTGCCGTCCCTACTTTAGAAAATAAAACGACCAATACCAGAGTAATAGTACGCGATGGACAGCCGATTATTCTTTCTGGATTTTACTCTAAAACATTTAATTCATCGAAAAGAAAAGTTCCATTTTTTGGAGATATCCCCCTGATCGGAGGAATGTTTAAAAATGATAACATCCTAAATGATGATACCCGTGAAATCATCGTTGTCTTAAAACCAACAATTGTTCGGTTAGGCTCAAGCACTCCAGAAACAATATTTCCTGAGTCCAAAACTAATGAAGTCGCCCAAATGATTCACGATATCGATCCCAAAGTTGCCAACAAAGCCAAGGGAAAGAACGAGCCTTATAAAAGTAATGCTCCGTCTAAGAAAAAAGCATTAGAGCCTAAGGAAAATAGTTCAAATAATCCCAATTCCGTGGAGCAAGTTCCTTTAATCGACGTCACCCCTGCGACCCCCAAAATGCAACCGGCCGAGGAGACCCCGATGATTCGTCGGGCAGAGCCGATTCCTCCCTCAGAAAGCCCCTCTGAAATTCCACAAATTATTCCTGAGTCTCCGACTCCTGCAGAAACCCCGACTCCCGTGAATCTACAAGAGGAGTCCGTTGTTCCTGTAGAGATCAAAAGCGAGGAGAAATCTCAAGAGCCGACTCGAATGAAGGAAGGCCCCAAAACAAGGGTTCGTCCCGAAGCCCCCGATGATAGCGGTCTTTTAAAAGAACAGACCAAGCTCCGCTTACGTCAGGCACAGCAACAGGCCCAGAATCGCTAAAAAGAATGGGATCATTTAGAAATAAATAGTCAGAGGCTTTTTTCCTGCTCCCTTGGAGTTCCTAAGAGCAGGTGCCCCCATGGAATGGAGAATGACACCGATGTGATGTTAGATTTCAATGGAATTGAATCCGCTAAACTGATTTTCCACTCCTCTTGATCCGATAACTTGAAAGTAATTGATTAATCAGGAATTTATTCTAGGAACTATACAATGATCGAAGTCTTTCTACTTCATGACGATGCCGATCGAAGTGATGCTATCCGCTATGCCATTAGTCAGGATAGTCGCTTATCTCTCGTTCATGAGGCTCAAAAGGGACGTGAATCCCTTTTAGGACTCTCCTCGATTCCTCCCGGTCGTCCACGAATTCTCATCGTTCGTCTCACTCTCCCCGATATGACAGGTCTCGAGGTGATCGCTCAAGTCAAACAACGTCATCCCGAAGTCTATATCGTTCCAGCTCTGGAGGGAAATGAGGGAGGTCAAATCTGGCAGCGTCTCGTCCAGTTCGGACTAAACGATTTTTTAAATGGACCTTTAGCGGTCGAAGAAATTCAGACCGTACTCACCGCCGTTGCGGGAAAAGCACAACAGCAATACGAATCGACTCAAGCTCAGAAAACAGATCTCGTCACGGAATCCTTTTTAATCACTGTGGCCTCTGCTCGTTCTGGTCTCGGAAAAACGGTTTTCTCAACGAACCTCGCCGCAGCGATGTCAAAACTCTCAAAAAATGTTGCGCTTCTCGACTGTAGCTTGAACCCTGGCGATTTTCCGATCATGCTCGATGATGTCCCCCGAAATACAATCATGGAGGCCGTAAACTCCGGAGGGGGAATTGATATCGAACTTTTACTCAATCTTCTTTCAACCCACAAACTTGGATTCCGCTATCTCGCCTGTCCAAACGAAGATTTTGATCCCAAGGGATTTGATTACAATATTACGACTGGGATTCTCCAAACAATGAGAAACATCTCCTCCCATGTCATTGTTGATACGGGACTTTGTTATTCGGAGCCCACCATTGCGGCCGCCGACATTAGCGATTTAATTTTTGTGATCACAACCCGAGATGTCACTCGACTTCTCTCCGCGCAACGATTCCTTAAATTACTTAAGGAACGTGAGGTCTCTCCCGCCAAAATTAAGGTCATTGTCAATCAGGCGGAGGTCGGCGTAGAAATCTCAGAAAACGAGATCGAAACCACGCTAGAACATCCCGTCTCTGCTTATATTCCCTCCTGTCCTGGACCCGTGACTTATTCAATTAATCGAGGGGAGCCAATTGTCATTGCAGAGCCTAACGAACCCATCTCCCAAATTATCACCCGGATCGCCCAACTGTGTTATAATCGTTGGCAATCGGATAAATCCCATCCCGGAGACGGATCGAAAACAAAAGCCATTTTCAAAAAAACGGGTTTTGGCTTCGGAAAAGGAAAATAGGTTTAGGTTCCTTCCTCCTTTCGGTGGAATAAAGAAAATACTAACTACACCCCTTTGCCCATGCCGCCCGGTCCTCCTTTGCTTCAGCTACTGCGGATCAAAACGGTCGGCGCTCCATTTCTCTTTCACCATTCTGGATAGCTCTTATGCGAAGGATATCCCTCTCTAACGCAAGTAATGGCCTTAAGCGATCGTTTTTTACCTTTTCATCGGCTCACGATCTCTTACCATTAAATCCGAGAGCGCTCCTTGCTGCTTTCTACTGAAAAAGATTCCTTCATGAGCTTCATTGAACAACTATTTAAACAACTAAAACGTCATCCCAAACGGATTGTATTCCCCGATGGCGCTGATGAACGTGTTCAAACGGCGGCCTTTGAATATGCTTCGAAGGAACTCGGCATCCCGATTCTCCTCGGAAATAAAGAGGAGATTCAAAACAGCCTCAAAAACAGAAATCTCACCTCTCCTTTTATTAAAGTCATCGAACCAAAAAAGGCCGATGACTTTAAACTCTTCGTCTCCCATCTCGAAAAAATTAATCGCTATCGAGGAATTGCCATCAGCGAAGGGGAGTCGATCGTTTCAAATCCGAACTATTTCGCCACGATGATGGTTCAACACGGTCAAGCCGACGGTCTGGTTGGCGGTGCTAATATCGGTGCCGGAAGCCTCTTACGCCCGCTTTTTCAGATCATTAAACCGCTCCCAGGAGTCAAAACCATCTCCAGCTGTACCTTACTTAAGGTTCCAAACTGTGAATACGGACATCAGGGACTCTTTGTTCTGGGCGATTGCTCGATTATTCCTCACCCCTCCGTCGAACAACTCTGCAGTATCGCCGTGGAATCTGCCAAATTTTTTCGCCAAATGACCGGTGAGATTCCCCGCGTTGCCATGCTTTCTTATTCGACGAAAGGAAACGCTCCAACCCAGGATGCAGAGAAAATTATTGCGGCCACCGCGCTCGCCAAAAGAGCCTTTTCAGAACAAAATATTCAAGCCTCGATTGATGGAGAATTCCAAGCCGATGTCGCACTCGTTGAATCGATTGCGGCAACAAAGGCCCCCGGAAGTCTCGTCGCCGGAAAAGCCAATGTCCTTATTTTTCCAGATCTTAACTCAGGCAGCATCTCCTGCCGTCTTCTTCAACGGCTCGCAAAGGCGGAGGCCTTCGGTCAGATTCTTCTCGGCCTCGAAAAACCCTCTGGAGATGTCTCTCGGGGTGCGAGTTCCCACGAAATTCTCGGAGTCGCGGCGATGATTGCAGTCCAAGCAATTAACTACCGTAACCTTTATCCCGAAGCCGGTGCCTTTCCCGGTCATTCATCATAATAAACGAGGATCCCTCTATGAATCCCTTAGACCTCTTTTGGATTGATCGATCTTTAGAGATTTTGGCTTTTGTCATCCTGATGTTTATCGCTTTTCAAAAAAAGCGGCCCGTTTTTTTATTAGTCATCTTATTTCTCAACACCGTTCCTGATCTCTGGATGATCCCCTCCTCAAAACGTGTCCATTGGGTCAATCCCCCTGAAACAGCCCCCTCCACCTCCACGAATTGGATCTCCCAACTCCACGACCATCCCCCTCAATCAGCTCTTACCACCGTTTTTCATCCGCTCATCCAAAAACTACTCCCTGAAAATCCCCCTTTCCCACAAAAAAAAGTTCAAACGATCGTGAATAATAGCGCCTTTTATTTCCGCATCCTCATATTCCTCTTAGTCCTTACACTCTTTCTCATTGATCACGTCCACGGAGTTGCAGGTCTTGGGGCCTTTCTTTTCCCCACTTTTTATTTCTTGCAGCGATTTTTTCAAGGAATTGAACTCCTCCTTCCCTTTCAATTCGAACGACAACTCATCCTCCTTCGCGAAAACCCCATCGACTATCTCCAAGGAATTCAATCCAATCCCACAGGACTCTGGATGCTGATCCTCGCTCTTTCGACCATCGCCATCGGAGCCCTGATTCTCTACTACTTCACTCGCCGTCAATCTCGTGCTTATAATATTCTGATTCCAAATCCCGAGAACTATCAAGTCCTTCTTCAGGGAACTCGACACGACTACACCTATGATCGTGAAGGAGTCTTGATCGACACCGTCCTCTTTCCCTTCGCTCAAGCGATGTCCAATCAGGACAATCGTAAAGAGCTCCATTTAGCCTCTGGAACCGTTCTCCGTTTTGTTAAACGAGAAGAATAAACTCCTTTTCTTTTGATCTTTGATCAAAAGTAGATTTTTAAAATCTATCTCTCTGAGGAAAGCAAGAATGCATGAAAATAAGTTTTCTTCTTAAGCCCATTCGTACATTAGAAATTAAAAAATGGAGCGCCTTACGGTTCTAAAACCAATAATAAAAGATAATAGAGTATTCCTTTAACCTCATTGCTTACAATCACACCTTATCAAATAGAGCAAATAAGGAAGCAACCACTAAAAGCATAAGCACTCCCATTCCTAAGTAATAGTAGGCAGAAATCTTATTTAAATTCCCCGGATTTTTCGAAAAATAATCACGCATTTCCGAGATAATCGATCTCATCGTCTTTGCTGTGATTTCCTTTCCGCTCTTGACTTGCACGGTCCCCATCCATCCTTGAATCACAACTTTGAGAGTCTCTCCCGTCTCTTTGATTTTAATCCCACCCATCGTTTCCTCAGTAGTATAACCCAAATTTGAAATCGACTTTAAAAGTGCTTCACGAAAATACTCCTCAGAAACAGCAAAAATTAAATAGCCCTGCATTTGACGCTTCATAAACACAAGCAAAACAATAACCATCAGAGGAGAGATCCACTGCATTAAGTTTAAACCCTTTGGCATTGAAAAGATGAAGGAATTTAAAATACTGGGAAGAAAAGCGACGCACATAAGTCCAAAGTTCCAGTGCATCGACATCACTAAAGGTTTTTGTGAAAGAAGGGGATTCAAAGAAACAACAAAGAAATAAGCCGCTAAAATCAAAATAGACAAAGGCATCACCCACTTCATGTAAAAAACATCCTTAGCTCTTTTTGTTTGTTTGTTCGATTCCCCACTTAATTTCTCGACTTTGAACGCGGCGTCTTCCAGAGGGATATCAAACTTTATAGTAGTGAAGTGAGTTTCAACGGTATTGGAGCCACTTACTTGTTGCCCATCTGCAAACCATCTTGAGTTCTCCTGATTTGCTCTTACCCGTTGTGCGGTCGCGACATTTGCATTCATTTCTTGAACGGAAGATAAAATCGAAAAATCTTCTTTATTTACGTTCAAAGTAAATATTCCGAAACCTTTGGACTCTATTTTGATCACATAACACTCTTTAGAATCAACGGTAGTATCTTTTTCCCTTAAAATAGTCCAGAGATTCAAATAACCGACTTTTCCTAGTAAAAGATTTGGAATAAAATATGAAATACCGTTCGATACTCCAGCGTTTGTACTGATGGCGTCTTCTATAGTCTTAAAACTACTATAAGTATCGTCTGTCGAATAAATCTTACCATTGGAAGTGTAAATCGACTCACCTCCTAAATTGTGAAAAATCCCTTTTTCCCAATCGATTCGAACTTTATCAGGCCGTGAAAACCGAATAAGGAAGCTACTAGTATAATCGTTTGATATAAGATCAAGGGATTTGTGTTTATGAGTTCCAGAACACTCGAAGGTTTTACAGGAAGAATACTTTTCTTTCACTTTTTCAAAAATTTTCTCTCCATCAATCGAATCTTCAGAAAAAACCCAAGAAAGACAAGACAAGACGACCAAAAAATAAGAATGAAAAAATACTTTCATATGAAGCTTTAAGGTTGTGTAAAAATCCTTAAAAGTCGACCTCAAAGCAATTCAAATAACCCATTGCTGTTTAAACGTCCCAAGAAAAGCTTACCTCCTGTTGCCCAATAGAGCTTATTACGATCAAAGTCAGCCCACTCCCATTGAGGAAAAGGGGTACTTTCAATAAGACTCAAGCAATGGATATACCCTTCCAAAAAATCATCCCCTAAACCTTCGCTACAATTTTCGTAGAAAAATGTCGCATACTCCAACTCTTTTTCAGCGGAGGGATGAAGAACAACGCGATACATGAAGTTTCTTACGAAGAGAATCGACTGCTTTCTGATTCTCAATGCATTTGACTTTTCCTTGACGAATTTCAGCAGTTCGACGATCTATTTCGTGAATCCATTCTATCTCCGATCCCTCATCGACCCTCTCCTCAAGACTATGAATCAATTGATGCGCCAAAAAGGCCCGCGCAGATCCCGGCAAAGCCAAGATTTCAACTGCAAGTTTGTTCTGAGTTGCGGTCATAAAATTCATTCTTTAACCACAACCTGAATTTATCAAGGAATGTAAAGGGACAAAGAGTCTAAAGTCACAACCTTGTTTTTTGTTCCTTCGTATTTTCAGTGGAATAAAAAAATGAATTTTAAAACTCCTCTTTTTGCCTCCTTCAATTTTTATCAAAATTGAAATATTTCAAAAACCCATCAATCCATCTCGATCCAGGAGCAAAAAGAGAAAGTGACCCTAACCATCTCCCATTGGAACCAAATCACTGAGTGGCTCCAACCCCGAAAAAAAGTTCGGGCCAGGGAGGTCAAATCCTTCAGGGAAAAACAATCATTCACTCCTATTGAATCACTAAAAGACTACTCTTAGGATCTTCGAAAAACTCTTTTATTTCTTTTTCATTTTTACGAATGACTTCAATCAAAGCTTTTGTAGAAATATTCCCCATCATCAAATGAACTACTTTAGGAGGAAAGCCCAGTAGAAGACTCATTTGATGAAAGTCCGCGTCTTTTGTTAAAATCGTAAAACCTTTAGATTGAGCGAAATCCCATATTTCCCTGTCGGGGGTTTGAGCAAGCCCCAACATTTTAATATGAATTGAATCAGGAAAAAGATCCGAAATCTGTGCAACTATTTTATCTGAAAGATTTTCGTCGATTAAAAATTTCATGCACGAACTGTCATTAGGCGACTTTCACGTTCAGCGGCAAAAGCAAAACAGGCCTGAATATCCTCGTGAGTCAGCTCCGAGAAATCCTCTAAAATTTCAGATTCCGTCATCCCAGAGGCAAAATAAGAAAGAACATCCGAAACCGTTATTCTTAATCCACGAATACAAGGTTTTCCCGATCTCTTTCCCGATTCAATCGTAATTCGGTTTTTATAGTCTCCCAAACTCATACTAAAACTCTATCACAGGATCCTTATTCGTAAATCGCTTTTCTTTTAGTAAAAAACCTCCTCTTTTTGCCTCTCCCCACTTTTAACCAAGCCAAAATATCGACGTAAAAACTAAAGCCGATTTTTAATGGAGCAAAAAGAGTGACCCTAACCATCTCCAATTGGAACCAAATCACCTCTTGGCTCCAAGAGGTCAAATCCTTCAGGGAAAGCCTCACTCCAGAGACCCTTGCCTCTCTAAACGGGCGATGCTCAGCCACAAATCCCCCTCTGAAAAAGACCTCCTTACGGGTCTAAAACCAAGATAGAAATAGTAATTTCTTAATGATTTCTAACTAAAGTCTATTCCAAACGCAGACTTATCAAGACTCCTATGAATCCGAAGCTTGCAAAATTATAAGTAAGGCTAATTATGAGGATTGTTTCGATTCAAATTAATCCATTTAGATTCTAAAAGATGAAAGAAAAAAAATTATGACACCATCACCTACTCTCGTGCATCTCATCATTGAGTTTTTTAAAAAATGGAGTTCAATGTTCAAAATTGCACTCATTGGATTGCTCGCACTATTTCTCTTAATTCCTTTAGGTATGCTCGATTCTCTATTGGATGAACGATTAACTCGTCGAGATCAAGCAATTCAAGAAATCACTTCAGCATGGGGCGAAGAGCAAACAGTTATTGGTCCAATCTTAATCGTTCCTTACGAGTACATTTCAAAAGTTTGGAAAAATGAAGAGGTCTCTGGAAAAGCCGTTCAAAAAGAGGTTCTTCAAAAAAATATTGAAAACGCCTACTTTTTACCTTCGCAAGTTTCAATTCAAGGTGCAATAAAAACTCAAAAACTTTATAAAGGAATTTATGATACGGCTGTCTATAGAGGGGAAATCATCTTGGAGGGCTCATTTGATTCAATTGATTTAAATTTCATCAAGAAAGACTCTGTTAAACCTCTTTGGGAAGAAGCCGTATTGACAGTGGCAGCTTCTGATTTGAGAGGTACAACCGGACAGTTAAAATTGATGCTGAGTGGTCAAGAATACGATTTTTATCCATCGAGTAAATTGCCCGGATATTCATCTGGGGTTCACGCTTTAATCAAGGACGGTCAACGATTAAAAGTAAAAAGTGACTTCCGAGTCAGTTTGGATTTGAATGGAAGTAAATCCATCTATTTTCTTCCCATCGGCAAAGAAACGACTGCTCGCTTAAATTCTCCATGGCCTGATCCTGGATTTCGAGGCGCTTTTCTTCCCCAACAACGAATGATCAGCAAAGACGGATTTGATGCAACATGGAATGTTTCGTTTTATGGACGATCGTTTTCCCAAAGTTGGGCAACTTCAGCTGAAACCCCAAAGGGCAATATAATCTCAGAATCACTTTTTGGAGTTGAATTTGTTAATTTAATCGACTCCTACCGAAATGTCGAAAGATCGATTAAATACGGCATTCTCTTTATCCTTCTTATTTTTACTGGGTTTTGGGTATTTGAACATTTAACACAAATTCGCATCCATCCATTACAATATGTCATGGTAGGGATCGGCCTCTGCTTCTTTTATTTAGTACTCCTGTCGATGTCTGAATTTTTGAGATTCGGATATTCCTATTTGATTGCTGCAACGGTAACCATTCTGATGATGGGCGCCTACTGTTCGGCAATTTTAAAAAGCACTCAACGAGGAGCTAAAATAGGGTTGCTTATGGGAAGCGTGTACACACTCCTTTATTTCACCCTACAGTTACAAGATTACAGCCTATTGCTGGGGACTGCTGGGCTGCTCATTGCTCTTTCGATCATGATGTTTTACACTCGAAAACTAAATAATTGAGGGTTGCTGAACTTCTTGCTTCGTTTCTAGTAAAAAATAAAGATAGCATATGCCTACCAATCTATTTGTGGCTTCAAACGCTAAGATTGAACGTGCAAAATCCCAGATTGAAGATCTTGATTCTAAGGTTTCTTCGTTTCTGATTTCTTGCGGACATACTCATTTTAGGAATGTCGATAGTAGCGGCATAGAGGTTTGGCGATTTAGATTAAATGAACCAATTCCAATAGAATTTTCCTTAATTGTCGGTGAGATTTTGCATACACTCAGATCATCGCTCGATTTAATGATGTCCGAGATCGCAAGAATAAATGACAAACCGACAAAAAATGTCTATTTTCCATTTGGTAAATCTCGTGAAATTTTTGAACAGGAGCTTAAAAAAAAGACGGAGAGTTTACCAGATAATGTACATAACTTACTTTGCTCTCTAAAGCCGTATAAGGGAGGTAACAAGCTTTTGTGGGCCTTGCATGACTGGAATCGACTAGATAAGCATGTTTCGATTGTCGCAATCACCCAAATCTCCCGAGTTTACGTGCAAACCTTGGTGGCAATTAAAGGACAAATATTTACTGTTGGACCACGTTGTGGAAGACATCTTTACTTTGACGGCAAGAATCTAGTGCAACCCCACCACTCAAAGCAACCTCGAATAGTTTCCAGCGGTAAGATAGTTCATTACCAGGGAGAGGCAGCAATCGACTTTGGGCATATTCCAGAAAGTGATATGTCGCCCAATGACGCATATTTGTCTGTAATCTATAACCAAGTACTAAATAAGCAAGCCAGCCAAATGCAGATTCCCTTTAGTCCGCTTTTGGATGAGATCGAGTTAACAGCTGAGAATTGCATGGAATTCATGACCACGACACCAGATTCTGAAATCTACCTTGATATACAACCCACTATAAGTATTTGCATTGACGATATAGACATTTTTCCTTTCTTGTCTGTGAAAACTATTCTAAACGACATGAGGTCAATGTGTAAATCGATTATACAGCAATTTCAGTCTTTACCTGAAAAACAACCAACAATCGAGGATCGTGGAGAACCCTCAGCACATCGGTGGTAGTAGTTTTGCTTTTCTGACCTTCCACCCCCCCCGCCCGAAACGAGGCCAGTGATGGGATTGGAAACCTGAAAGTCTATGGTTTTAAGTCTCCCTCCAAGCTCAATAAACCCCGTGTCATGACCTTATTCCTTATCTCTTTTTCCAGTAAAGATCTCGATGACCATTCACAAAGCTTGAATTTTAAAACTCCTCTTTTTGCCTCCTTCAATTTTTATCAAAATTGAAATATTTCAAAAACCCATCCATCCATCTCGATCCAGGAGCAAAAAGAGAACGTGACCCTAACGCCATTCCTGAGTGTCAGACCCTAACGCCATTCCTGAGTGTCATGATGCTATTTATTATATCGTTTCTCCCAGTAAAAAAGCCGTCGATGTAAATGCATTACCGCACTACAATTTTCGTAGAAAAATGTCTCATACTCTAACTCTTTTTCAGCGGATGGATGAAGAACGACGCGATACATAAAGTTTCTTACGAAGAGAATCGACTGCTTTTTGATTCTCAATGCATTTGACTTTTCCTTGAGGAAATTTTTATTGCGTTCCTTAGAATTGTGAAGTATGGTGGGATATCCCACTAAAAAGGATTTATGCCACAAACGATTACCAAACCGAAACACGAATATATTGCTCATACGGATTCAAAAAAAAGAATCGTTGTCCGCTCTAGCCCTCCTCATGGCTATTACATTGTTCGAGAATATTCTGACGGACATGTCGTTTTCACTCCTTGCGAAGTGACTCCTTCCAAAAAAATTAAAGAAGGGACGCTCCAGCAAATTGAACGATCAATTGCCAACCTAAAAGCAGGCAAAGTTTCTGAACCTGTGAATGTGAGCAATGCCCTCAAACTCTTTAGGTAATGATATTCAAAATTCGCATGGGTGAACCAGAGATCAAAAACCTCTGGGATGATTTAATACGCCGAAAAAAAGAAACCCATCTAAACTCAGATGAGGATGAATTTATGGGGAAATGGGTGAAAACAATCTACTTTCTCTCCCACAATCCTCGCCATCCAAGCCTCAATACTCACGAAATCGAAGATCTTTCCAAGAAATTTGGAGTAAAAGTATTTGAGGCATACCTGGAAAATAACACATCGGGAGCAAGACGCATGTTCTGGGCTTACGGCCCAGACAAGGGCGATATTACCATTTTAGCTGTAGAACGACATCCAAATGATGATAAAAAACACGCCTACAAAAAGATCCGCCTTTCCCTATTTCCAGAAAAGCGTCGAGATTAATGTCCCATGATAACTCCACCGCGTCTCTGCGCCGCTACGGGAAACCTAGACTTTTAAAACCTCTTTTTGCCTCCTTCAATTTTTATCAAAATTGAAATATTTCAAAAACCCATCCATCCATCTCGATCCAGGAGCAAAAAGAGAACGTGACCCTAACCATCTCCAATTGGAACCAAATCACCTCTTGGCTCCAAGAGGTCAAATCCTTCAGGGAAAGCCTCCCTCCAGAGACGCTTTTCTCCTTAAAGGGGCGAAATCCAGCCATAAATCCCTCCTCTCAAAGAGAGCCTTATAGGTCTAAAACCAAGATAGAAAGCCCCACTTCACCTACTATCCAAATAACCGTTTAATTGAAAATGGTTGAAACTTTGAAGAAACCTTTTCGATACTCTCTTTTTCGCTGTTACCTGCATCAATAAGAGAAAAAACCTGATTAATACCGTTCAGCAAAGCGATCTGAGAATACTTGCGAGACTGTAACGTAACATACCCAAGATCAAAGAAAACCGTTCCTACTTCATTGTTTTTCTTCACTCGGTGTTCAGAAAGATCCCCTCCATTAGATATATTACTTTTATGGTAATAACGTATGTAAACCTCACTCTCATTCCAAGTGTAGGTTCCATTCCCGAAAATCGCGTCAATTGAAGCCGCCTGCAACGGTGTGGAAAGAAAGCAATATTCTTTTTTAATAACAAATGGGTTATTTTTTGAACCAATTCCATCTACATAATTTTTATAGTTTTCAATTAAGTACAAAAAAAGTTTTTGTTTCCCATCCAATTTCTTTTCAACGCTCATATTTTTCTCCTCCACAGATCCTTCATTATTGGTGGAACGTATATCGCTATATGCCTTTAAAGCACATTGCATCTTAACAACGGCTGAAATCAAATTTGACCATACTTCATCTGTAAATGATTTAGAGATCGATTTTTCCGAACCGTGAATTGCAGCTTCTAAATCTATTTCCTCTCCTTTCGCCCATTTTTCACGCAATGAGAGTCCAATGAAATAATTTATTGTTGAAGCCTCTTCTAAAGTTATTTGAGAATCAGAAACATCTCTAAGGGATTGAAAATATTTACTGCGAATCTCTTCGTTTTCAGGGAAACAAGCTAGAGTTTTTTTTGCCATAATCTTCTCGCATTTTGCAGAATCTTCATCGAGATGAGCTCGTAAAAATTCCTTTCCTAAAAAAAGCATTTCCTCGGATTTAATAATATATTCAGGCTTTATTGTAATCCTAAAATCGCTCCCATTTTTTAGAACTTCTTCTGGTATATTGATATTAAGACGCCTCATTTTATGCTCCATTGTATGTTCACACAGATTTTTCTATAATCCAATCTACCAATCCGAGCCTAATCACCTTCTCTGCAATTTGATCCTCAAACCAAAACTCCACGGTAAAGGGCTTATCGTCGGGCTTAAATCTCAGATTCATTACCTTCAAATCAGACTTCGGCTGATGAACGATGTAAAAGAAAGTTTTGATCTTCTCGAACTCATCCATCTGATCCAAGTCGGATTCAAAATCAGCCTTGGATGCCATTGATTTCACCTGAACAGCCGAAAAATCGTCCGTGATAGGATTGGAAACCTGAAAGTCGATAGTTTTAAGACTCCCTCCGAGCTCTCCAGAGCGAAATAATCCAGATTGCCTAAAGATGAGGTCGATGAGGATCTCGAAGTCTCTCCAATGAAGCTGGAGGATTAGGGGCTTGATTCGCTGAATGAGTGCTTTTTTAGCTTCCTTCAAAGCGATCAACTCAGGAGAGGTCTTCCCTTCGATAATATTCTCAATCAACTGGAGGCGATAATCTTTAATCCTACAAATGGTTCCCTGAAAACCTCGAACCATCTCAATTGACCCTGGAACGGGATTATATCTTTGATTTAACAGATTAACGCTCTTCCAACCAATACAGGATCGTGTTTTCCGTCCTTGGACGTCATCGAAGAGGGTTTTTCCATTGATTCGAGTCCAATACATCTGATTACCCGAAAAAGTGATCCAGAGATCATTTTCGTCCGATTCACAGAAAGCCGCAATTTGATTGGAGTGAGAGGTTGCCGTCCCCTGCGTTGTTCCATTCTCAACGTACCACCCCTTAATCTCCTCCCATTTTCTCTCTTTAATGAGAGTCTCGGGAACATTTCGGTAGTCCAATATTAAAATACTTCGTGGCTTAGCTTCTTTCTCAAAATATCCTCCACCCTTGCCCAGCTTAATATAGTAGATCGCCATAGCTTAGATAGAGCATTGGTGCGGTGTTAGTCCAGTAGCATTTATGCTCCCTTAGAGATGTGGATAAAGAATTCCTTAAATCTTTGGGACTGAGCCTAAAAAAGGCACGCCAAGAAATGGGCTTTACCCAAGAATGTTTAGCGGAGATGGTCGGGATTCATTGGAAGACGCTGGGCTATATTGAATCAGGAAAACGGGACTTCAGCGTCCTCACTTTGGCGAAATTGATCGAATGCCTCAAGCGAACCCCTTCAGAGATCATTGTTAAATTGCCGAAAACAGACCCCAGAGCCTTGAAAACGATTGCCAAGGCAAAAGCCCGCCAAAGAAAACCTCGGACGCTCTAATAAGCCTTCCATGCTCTTGTTTTTGTTCGTTTTTTCAAATACACAAACAGAGTTCGTTTTTACCTCCCGTTAATTTCAGCAAAGACCTTAGACATAAGCTACTTACGACCTGAGAGGTTCTGCTCTTTCAAAACAACAAAAAACAAACTCTAGCAAACTTTTTAAACAACTCTTGAAACTACTCTTCCCACACATAATCAACAGGAATTTTCAGTTGTTGAATCATTAACGTGGTCACCAACTCCATCATAACCGTATTTGCCCACACTGTTTCCTGCCAATCCTCATAATCATTGGGATTTCTTATTACTTGTTGCCTTGAAGTTGAAACCTGTGCATGAGCAATCGCATGTCGCATCTCCTGATGCAACCAATCGCCAAGTTTTTGATTTCCAAGGATTTTTAGCTTTTTATCTCTGTAAAGGATTGCCATAGAATTTTTGAGCTTCGGAATAGCAGCATCAATCCAACCTCCCTTACCTTTGTTATTCATCTCTTCAAAAGGAATCTCCAATATCTTAGCAAAACATAATAATTTGTAGTATGGAGAGTCAGAGGAAACGCCCTCTCTAAAAAACCCAAGAGCGAGATGTTGCTTTGGATCGTGTATTTTTTGTTTAAAACGCAAGAGCTTCATAAAATATGAAAAATCACTTGGCGTATAATTTATTTGAGTATTGTAATCGCTATGTCCGCCATTGATTTTATTAATCTTTATTCCGAAAAGCCAGCATGCCTCGCTAAGAAATCTGAACCCAACATTCCAAGGATCTTCGATCCCTTGATTTTTTATAAAAAGTGAGTGCTGCTCTCGTGGCTTGTTGATTTGAAGCTCAATTTGGTGAGAATCGTATTCAAAAACACATTTTTCATCCCATATTCCCTTTGGCTCTATCGGCATTGAGGTTTTCTATTACTTTAATCCTCAATTGCGAGCCACAAACCAAAAGTAATTTTGGGCTTTCCAAAATCGAACCTTGACGTATAATTTTTTAAAAGTAAGATAAAAGCACGATGGAAACCGAAAATAGCCTTCGAGCGAATGACCTTTTAAAAATCGCTGGACTCACGTATCGCCAATTAAATGATTGGGACGAGCGAGCGGGCATATTATCCTCCGATCGTTCCTCTAAAGCAGGCTGGAGACGCTTTACAGGAGACGAAGCCCTCGCTCTCTGTATTTGCGCAAAGCTACGAAATCATTTCTCCATTCCCCTCGATAAGCTTCATCCCGTCCTAAAGTGGCTTCTCGGAAAGACCAAAGATAGCACCCTTCAAAAAATGAAACAGCAGGCGGATGAGTACCTGAGAATTGCGGAAGAACAGGATTCAGGACTTTTGAGCCTTAAAGGAGATTCTCTTCGTAAAGCCCTTGAGGATGAGTCAAACCGATTTCTCCTAAATGAGTATCGAGATGCACAAATCAAATCACTCATCTCCCTTCCTGTGCGTTATGCCTATGCCATATCGAACATTGGAGTGAAGATTCATCTCGTCACCGATTTCAACGAGATTTTTAAGATTTATACCGTCGATCAAACAAATGGATTCGGTTCGGTTGATCTTCCTAACCCCCTGATTGTTCTCCCCTTAAGTCCGATTATTGCCGATTTCAAAAAAGTCTTGAAACCCAAGACACCAAACACCGATTTCTCTGAAAAGGCGTCAGAAGGTTCTGAGCCTAAAACGAAAGTAAACTCTCGCCGTTCCGCAAACCGAAAATTGAAGATCGTGAGTCACCAGGGCAAAAGCCCTCCAGGACTTAATGCTATCACTTCAAGAAATTCGGGAAATAACCCATAACCAATGTTCTTGTGATGAAGAAATTGAGCAGATCAGAGCAGATATTAATGCTCTTGCAGAACTTTTGTTTGAATCATTCCAAGAACAAAGACGGGGCAAACCAAGGCTCTTAAAAGAGAATGAAAATTCCCTCCGCTTCCCCGCCTAAGCATAAAGCCGTCATTTATTGCCGAGTTTCTACAGTCGAGCAAGTGGACAATTTCAGTCTTGAAACTCAAGAATCTCACTGCCGGAAGTATTGCGCTCAGAACCATTTAACCGTTGATCGGGTTTTTGTCGAAGAAGGGGAAAGCGCAAAAACAGCAGACCGAACCGAGTTTCAGAAGATGTATTCTTATTGTAAGGAAAATAAGGATAAAATCGGCGTGATTGTTTTTTACTCGATTAGTCGATTTTCAAGAAGCCTTCGTGATTTTTCTAATTATCTAGCCCTTTACAAAGAAATCTCCATCTCCCTACGAAGTGTTACTGAGCCCATTGATGACAGTTCAAGTGGAAAGCTTCAAGCATCCCTCCTTGCCGCATTTGCCGAATACGATAATAACCTTCGAGGCGACAGATCTCGAACAGGTATGTACTTCGCTTTTCAAAAAGGTCATTGGACGTTCAAACCCCCCTTGGGCTACAAAAAGGGAACAAAGGGAGTGACCTCAAGTATTGTTCCTGATCCCGAAAGAGCACCCCACATTCAGAAAGCCTTCGCAATGATCGCTGGAGGACTTTATTCAATTCAATCCGTTCTTCAAATTTTAAACAAAGAGGGATTTACAACTCGCAAAGGAAAAAAAGTTACAATTCAGACCTTTCGACAACTTCTGTCAAAAAAAGCCTACATTGGAATGATCGAAAGCCATGTTTACGGCGAAACAAATACTGGAGATTTCGAGCCATTAGTCGAAGAACACACTTTTTTAAAAGCCCAATTCATTTTGAAACGGAAGACGAAAATAATGAAGAGCTACTTCCGAATAAACCCTGACTTTCCACTCAAGAAGTTTGTTCTATGTCCTCAATGTAAAAAAGGCTTTACGGGAAGCTGGTCAAAGGGAAGAAAAACTCGTTACCCCTATTACCACATTGCCTGCAAATGCGTGAAAGGAAAAGGCTCCAGTATTCCCAAGAACCAACTCGAAAACAGCTTTAAAAGTGAGCTGGAGCTCATGAAACCTAATCAAGGTCTTCTTACCTTATTAGCTTATTCTATGCGCAAGGTTGCTCTATCCAAAACATCCACTAATCGACTAAAAATAAATAATACGAAAAAATCACTTCAAGAGCTCATACAAAAAAGATCTGCCTTGGAAGAGCGTTACGTTTTCGAGAAAGATATTACCCGAGAAACCTACCAACGCCTCACTGATAAACTTGAGGATCAAATAGGAGAAGCGAAAACCCTTCTGAACGATCTTGAAACTTGTGACTTCGATATTGAAGAGGCTGTTACATTTGCGGAACAGGTCATGAATAATCCCTCAAAACTCTGGGAAGAAACTCCAATGCCTCAGAAACAACGGCTTCAGTATTTGTTTTTTCCTCGTGGAATTGAATTTTTGGATGGGAAATTTAAAACCGCAGATAAAAGCCTCATCTTCAGTCTCTTAGAAAAGAAAAATGAGAGCGAAGATGGTTTGGTGACCCTAACGGGACTCGAACCCGTGCGTCAGCCTTGAGAGGGCTGTGTCCTAACCGACTAGACGATAGGGCCTTTTTTGGAGCTGCTAGGTATATCGAAAACCGGAAGCCCTGCAATCGAAATAATTCCCTTGCTCCCTCAATCACTCCAAATCCGGCCGCATCAACCGCGTCTTCTCTCGCCCCTGCGCCAACCTCCACTCCCGAATTTTCCCATGATCCCCTCCCAATAAAATCTCCGGCACTTTCCGACCTTGAAACTCTTCCGGCCTTGTATATTGCGGTCCCTCGAGCTGCCCCTGACTAAAAGAATCATCCCCCGCCGATTCCTCATTTCCCAATACCCCCGGCAACAAACGAACAGTCGCATCAATCACCGTCAGGGCCGCCACCGCTCCATTACTCAAAACATAATCCCCGATCGAAATCTCCTCATCAATCCACCCCTCAATCACTCGCTGATCAATCCCCTCATAATGTCCACAAACGATCAAAATCCGTTTTCTCCCTGAAAATTCCCCCGCAATCGATTGATTAAATCGCCGCCCCCCAGGACTCATAAAAACAACGTGCGCTCGCTCCCCCAGGGCTTGAATTGATTCAATCGCTCGAACCAACGGTTCGCACTTAAGAACCATTCCAGGACCTCCCCCATAAGGTCGATCATCGACGATATGATGCTTATCGAGCGCATAATCTCGAAGTTGATGCAGGTGAAATTCAACCCGTTTCTCCCGTGCGGCACGCCCTAAAATACTATGGGGTAAGGCTCCACTTAAAATTTCTGGAAAAAGAGTAAGGACATCGATACGCATCCCTTGTAATTACCATAAAAAACAAAAAAGGGGTGGAAATAAAAAGAGAAAATATCGTAATCAGGTGAACAAGAGGAAATGAAAATTTCTATTCCAATTTCGACCTTCTAACTTTCCTCAGAAAATTAAAAACTATTCGCAAAGCTTCACGGTGATCCGCATCTCCGGTTTCGGCGCGGCCGCAGTGAGGAGGGCACGGATCGAACTGATCGTGCGTCCCCCTTTCCCGATAATCTTTCCTGCATCCTCAGGATGAACAGTCAGATAAAAGACGATTCCCCGATCCGTGGAGACCTCCTGGACATCCACGTCGTCGGGATAATCGACCAGCCGAGCGAGGACAAATTCCAGGAAGTATTTCACGGTCTGGAAAATTTCAAATGAAACTTATTTTGCTTTCGCAATGCGTTTGATCATCGAAGCCACCGTTTCACTCGGTTTCGCTCCTACTTTCATCCAATACGCAACACGTTCGCTTTTAAGAGCGTAATTAACCCCACTTTTTTTAGGGTCATACGTTCCCACTTGCTCGACAAATTTGCCGTCACGTTTGCTACGGCCTTCTGTCACCACTACACGATAGTAGGGGGTATTCTTAGTTCCATCTCGTCGAAGTCGAATTGATAATGCCATCGTTACCTTTCCTTGCGGCGCTTCCGCTTTCGCTTAGCGCCGGCTCATCATTTGTTTGAGAAGTTTCTCAGGATTCCCCTGAGTCATCTTCTGCATCATTTTTTTCATTTCCTCAAATCGTCGCAGTAAGTCATTAACATCGCTTACAGAATTGCCGCTGCCTTTGGCGATCCGTTGGCGACGCCGAGCGTTCATCACGTCCGGCCTCTTTCTTTCCAACGGTGTCATCGACAGAACAATCGCCTCAACTTTTTTAAGGCGCTTTTCATCAATTTGAGAAGGGTCAATATGGGACATTCCGGGGATCATGCCAAGCAGATTTTGCAGGGGCCCCAATTTCTTCATAAAACGCATCTGATCCAAGAAGTCCTGAAGATCGAATTTATTCTTTTTTATCTTCTCTTGAAGCTTCATTCCTGAATCTAAATCAAACTCCTCCTGCGCCTTCTGGACCAAACCAATAATATCCCCCATCCCCAGCAGCCGATCCACCACCCGCTGCGGCATAAAAAACTCTAACGCATCGGGCTTTTCCCCAATCCCTAAAAACTGAATCGGACACCCCGTCACCTGCAAAAGGGATAAAGCCGCCCCCCCCCGCGCATCGGCATCATATTTAGAAAGGATCACTCCCGTTAACGAAACCTTACTCTGAAAAGCCTGAGCGACTTTCACTGCCGTCTGTCCTGTCGCCGCATCCGCCACAAGCAATGTCTCCTGCGGTCTCCAGGCCTCAGCAACCTCCTGCAGTTCATTCAATAAATCCTCATCGACATCCAATCGCCCCGCCGCATCAAAAATTAAAATCTTTGCAAAAAGTCGCTTCGCATCCTCTTGCGCACGCTCGGCAACTCTTTGAACCGAGGTCTCCTCCGGATACGCTAAAACAGGGACCTGAATCTGCTCCCCCAATGTTTGCAACTGCTTGATCGCCGCAGGACGTTTCAGATCTCCCGCCACTAATACGACCTCCTCTTTATTCTTCTTAAAAAAGGCCGCCAACTTCGCCGCGCTGGTTGTTTTTCCTGCCCCATTCAATCCACAAAGAAGAATCCGTAGCGGACGATCCAACGATAGTGAACGTTGTTTCTCGGTAAACTTCAGTATTAATTCATCATGAAAAATCTTAACAAATTGCTCGCTCGGTTTGATCGACTTCAGAACCTCTTCCCCAAGTGCCTTCTCCTTAATCTCATCACAGAGCTCTTTCGCCACCTGATAATTCACATCGGCCGCTAAAAGCGCCAGTCGTACTTCACGAACGGCATCGGTCACGTTGCTCTCGGAAAGTTTCCCGAAACCACGCAAATTTTTAAATACCTCTTGAAGTTTATCGGATAAAAGATTCGCCATCACCCTCTCTGCTAGCGAGGGAATCAAATTTGAAAACAAAAAAGGGTTGAAGCTCTAAGAGGATCCGCTTAGATTGCAACAACTCCTATGGCACTTCGATCCCACATCGCCCTCCTTTTTCTCTCCTTCATTGCCTTTATTCAAACCGAAGAGGTTATCGCAAAAGCAGTAACATTAGAAGACCCTACCCCGATTAAAAAAGCCTCTCTCTCCTCCCTTCTTGAATCTGAAACAGGGGAAACAGAAGAATCAAAATCAGCAAAAGTAAAAGAGCTTTCAAAAAAGAATTCAAAAGAGGACTTTAAAGCCAATCTCTATCATCAACATTCGGAACTCCGAAAAAATGGCGGAACTCCACGAGTCAAACGTCAACGAACCTTAAACGGTCGCGTCCTGCCTACCCCAAAGTTCTCATGGAAAGCCGACGAATCTAAACCCCTTTCAAAACTCGTGATCAAACTCGAAGAACAAAAAATATTTGGATTTCAAGATGCCCTACTCGTCATGGAAAGCGATATCTCCTCCGGAAAAGAGGCCTATGCGACAAAAACCGGGAGCTATCAAATCCTCGCCAAAAGCAAAAATCATAAATCCAATCTTTACGGCTCTTTCGTCAACTCCAAAGGAATCATCGTCGATGCCAATGCCGAGGTCGGACAATCAGTTCCCGAAGGTCTTCGCTATATCCCCTCCTCCATGCCCAACTATCTTCGACTCACCCACCAAGGTCTCGGACTCCATGCCGGAATTCTCCCCGGTTATCCCGCCTCTCACGGCTGTGTCAGACTCCCCACCTTTATCTCTGAAAAATTATTTGCCTTCGTCGAAATCAATACCCCCGTCGAAATCTGTCCCTAAAAAAAGTATTTTAAAATGAAAATCATGGCTCTCGATTATGGAACAAAACGGGTCGGGATCGCCCTCAGCGACGATATGCGAATGCTCGCAAAACCACTCCCCTTTATCGCCGCTGAACCAGAAAACAAACTCTACGAGGCCCTCCAAACTTTAGTCCTCCAACAAGAGGTCTCCGATATTATCATCGGTCTCCCTAAAAATATGGACGGGACCCTCGGCGAAAGCGCCCAAAAAGCCAAAGCCTTTGCCGATAAAGTGAAAAAATATACCGGACTCCCCGTCAAACTCATCGATGAACGCCTCACCACCGTTCAAGCCACACGCCAACTCCGTGAAGCAGGACATAAAGCAAAAGATCAACGCGAAAAAATCGATAGCGCCTCCGCCTCCATTCTTCTCCAAGGTTACCTCGATAGCATCACTCTTTAAATATCCACCGCCCCTCATTTTTTTCTCTATTTTCTGCAAATAAGTGTAAATACCTATAATTTTATTAGAAAACCTCGTTTCAATTATTGACATTTAAGGCAATATGTAGGAATTTTAAGAAGGAGACTTCTATTTCTATGGGTTACTTTTATACAGATTCAAATAATCAGGTTCACGGACCAATGACCGAAAACGTCCTTAAAGAACTTCTCAATGAAGGGAAGATCTCGGCACAGACCTTTATTATCGAGGAATCTGAAACTCAGTGGAAAACCTACACCGAATATTTCTCAGTCAATCCCATTGCGAAACAATCATCTGGTCTCACCAGCCCTCAGGATCTTTCCTCGGGTGCCACTACTACTTTATATACCTTAACTCATACGGGGCCGATCAACATTCGCCCCATCGAAATCGCAAAAAAAACCCCCAAAGCGATTCTCCTTAAAGACTACACTCGTCTCGCCGATGGAACCAAGAAAAAACTCCTTATGATCGGAGTGGATACGGTCTCTAAAACTCCAAAGGATGCCATCAATACTTTCATCGTCGCTCAACAAGATCGAGTCTCTCAACTCCAACAACAGTTGACCAAAGAGCAATCCAAACTCGCTCAAGCCCTCCAACTGCTCAAAGAGATCGACGAAAAATAATAATCCCATGCGCGGGGAAAACAGGGACTCCCAAGAACGATTACGATTTACTCAGGAAATCGATTCCAATTTATCTGTCCAAGCCTCTGCTGGAGCTGGAAAAACAACCCTCCTCATCGCCCGCGTTCGCTATCTTGCCCAACACAAACCAGAGGAACTCCAGCGCCTCGTCCTCGTCACCTACACCAATCGCGCCGCCAACGAAATCCGCCAACGGCTCCGCTCCCAACTTCTCGAAGATTTTCCCAAAGGGATCCCCCCCTCGATCCTTCAAGGGATGAGTCGCATGTTCATCGGCACCATTCACCGCTTTTGCCTCCAAATCATTCAAGACTACGCGCTCTTCTCCGGCTTCCCCTCCGAAATCGAAGTCCACTCCAGAATTCGCTCCGAATGGATCGAAAAATGGGAGCCCGAACTCCTCTCCCCCTCCTCTCCAAGCCGTTGGGTCAGCGATCTCCATCGTTATGAACTCGCTTGGGAGGCCAGTGAAAAAAATCGCCTCTCCTCTTTTTCTCCCTCTTCCTCTTTTTCTTCCACGCCCCCCCTCAACCTCAACCCGCAAGCCCTCGATCACGTCACCGGTCGCTCCTCCGAAACCATCGCCTTCTATCAAAAGGTCTGGCGCGAATTCTGTGACGCTGTCACTCACAATCAACCCGTAGAAATCCCCGAGTACGACGGCAAAGGAGGAAAATCTCTTCAAGAGGCATGGCCTCAAGCCCTCTCCTCTCTACTCGAAAAAATCGATCGAGAAACCTTCACCGAGATCGATCAAACCGCCTCCCGTATTCAACAAAAACGTTTTCAAGAAGGGACTCTTCTCTTCAGTGACCAAATCGCCCTCGCCTTCTCTCTTCTCCACCGACCCTCAATTCGAACCGCCCTTCAACAACGCAACTACCGCATTCTTCTCGACGAAGCTCAAGATACCGACCCCTTTCAATTCCTCATTCTTCTCGAACTCACCCGCCCCCCAGGCTCCCCCCCCTTCCAATGGAACTCCGACTCCACTCCTCCTCGCCCCGGCCTCTTTAGTATGGTCGGTGACCTCAAACAATCGATCTACCGGGATCGAGCCGATCTTCAGATCTACCAAGAAATCCACGAGAAACTCTCCCACCTCCCGGCCGGAGAGCCACTCCTCCTCTCCCAAACCTTTCGCTGCCGCCCCAAAATCGTCTCCTGGGTCAACCACCAGTTCTCCTCTGCATTCAATGCCCACCCTCAACAAATCGATTACCATCCCCTCGATAGCCATCACCCCACTCAAAATGGTCAGGTTCTCTTTTGGAAACCCCCACTTTCCACCCGAAAACTCTCCTCCAGTGAACTCCTCAAACAGGAGGCCGAATGGATCCTCTCACAAATTCAAAAGACCCCCCTCTCTCTCTTCCGTGCCTCCCACTGGAACGAAGTCGCCCTCCTCGCCCCCACACGCAAAATGCTCACCGCCCTTCAACAGGCCTGCGCAAAGCTTCAAATTCCTTGCAAAACACATTTTGATACCCCTCACCACGAACGCATCGAATACCGCTGGCTCACCGCCCTTCTCTCTCTCCAAGAAAATCCAGAAGACTCCTTTAACCTCCTTGGTATCCTTCGAGAGATTTTTGCCTACTCCGACTCCTCTCTCGCCACAATCCAACTTTCGCTTCCGCAACCCCTCACCCTTTTCACCGAAGAGACCCCCGATTCCTCCCTCAATGCACTCCTCCTCACAATGCGTAACCTCCAAAAAGAGTGCCAAACCGTTCCCCTCTCCCGCACCGCCCGACGATGGATCGAAACCTTTCAAATTCGTGAGCGCCTCCTCGCCGCGACTCAAATCAACCCCTCCACTTTAAATGGACTCGATACGCTCCTCCTTAAACTCACCCAAAATGATCCCCGTCCACGATCCGAACAAATTCAACAATGGATCGAAGAAATTCATAACACCGCCCCAAATCCCTCCACCGATCAACCGGACTCCCTTCAACTCATGACGATTAAAAAATCGAAAGGACTTCAATGGGATTGCGTGATTCTCCCCTTCTTAGGTGCCACGAGTGGTGAAGGAAAATCAACTCGCAGCCACCCCTCCATCGAATGGTTTACCCCTCCCTACGAAAATCCCGTTTTAACGCTCAATAAAGGAAATCGCAGCCCCCATGCCGAAAATGAAGAGGAAAAACAAAAACTCAAATTCGACCTCGAACGTCAACGCCTCTACTACGTCGCCTGCACCCGCTCACGCCACACCTTAATCCTTCTCGATGATGCCGCCCACTGGACTAAAATTCTCGCCTCCGGTGACCCCAAACTCCCCTCGCCCAACGCCTACGAATCACTCGCCTCCAATCCCCAAGCGAAATACCTTGGTGACACCCTCCAGCATTCAATCGCGTTCACCGCCGAAGCCCTCACCCCAGAAAAAGATCCCACCCCCCCATCGCCCTCCAACCCACTCCCCCATTTTTCGACATGGAATTTTAATCAACCGAAAATCATTCCCCATCGAAAAAAAATCACCCCCAGTCACCTCAAAAAATCTCTCCCGCTTTCAACCTCGATACCGACCTCCTCCCACTCCTCCAAGGGCCGTGAATACGGAACCCTCTGGCACTCTCTCCTCGAATCCTTCCCTTGGAAAAAATCGCCCTCGATCCAAGATCGCTACCTCGCCGACACCCTCCAGCGAATCCTCGATCCTGAACTCAAATCCCGACTACAAAACGAATGGAGCCTCTTCATCGCAACCCCCCTTTTCGCTCAACTCCATCACCCCGAATCAAAAATTGAAACCGAGATTCCCTACACCGTACTTCACCCCGAAAGCGTCGAAGAGGGTCAGATCGATCTCCTCCTCCAAACCCCCACCGAAACAACCCTCCTTGATTGGAAAACCGATTCGCTGAATGCCTCCGACTTTGAAAAATTCGCCCTTCCTGGCTACACCCTTCAACTTCAATCCTATCTCCGCGCCCTCCACCATCATCATCTCCCCCAAGTCACCGCCAAAATCTATCATACCCCAACCGCAATGACGTGGCCTCTGAACGCTCTGTTATAGAAATTAACCTAAAAACCGCGGATGAATTTAACCACATAATACACAAAATACACAGAAAGAAGAGTTTATGAGAAATCGAGTCGGCATTTCGATTCACCCACAAGGTGAGCGGACTCATTTTTGTAAGTTATTAGTTTTCAGTGTGTTCTGTGTATTCTGTGGTTCCAACTGCTTTTTCTAGGCG
>CAMCYL010000028.1 GCA_945883905.1 Akkermansia muciniphila
ACGATTCGATCAGATTATTCCTCCATTGACTCCCCCCGATCCCCAGCGCATTTCCAATCCTAAAGGATTCGATGCGCTCCCCTATGCATTCAATCCATCCCTAAAGGGACGGGGACTTCCGAAAACTTTAGTTTTCGGAATTGCTGTGACGCTGAAATCACGGTTGACATCCCTCTTCCTTTTGATCGACTCTTGACGTGGGAAGAAAGACCAAACCGAAAAGTCAGAAAAGAAAAAGGGAGACCCCTCTTTCGGTACAGCCTGTTATTGAATCCCCTTCTTTGGACAAACCTTTTCTCGTTGTTTTGGCGTTATTTTTAGCGGTCGGTTTTGGAGGGTATTTTTTCTTCACACGATATTCCCCTCCTTCAACGTTTGCCGAACTCATCGCCCTCTCTCCTCAAGAGTTGGAAAAGTGCGACGTGGCTTTGATGAATTTGCTTTGTGCGGAAGGACTCAACGGCTCGGAGAATATGAATATTTCCGATTGCATGGAGTTTTTGGATGAAATCACGGAGAAGGTAAAAACCGCTACGAAAAAACAAGAACATCAATTTCAAAAAGACCCCGCTTACTTCGATCATTCCGAGTCGGTTTATAAAATGATGGCGATGATAACGGCGGTGAGTCGTGAAATGGGGATCAAGTACGACGTGGAGGCGACATCACTTAGCGATGACGAGTTTTTTGAGGATTCGAGACGTAATTTCCTTCACGGAGTTTTGAGCAAGAACTACAAAAAAGGAGCCTGTTCCTCAATTCCAACACTTTATTATGTGATTGGGAAACGTTTGTGTTATCCGCTTCACATGGTTCCTGTGAAAAAACACACCATTCTACGTTGGGAGGATGGTAAAGAACGGTTTAATATTGAATGCACAAATGGGTTTGGATCAAAACCCGACGAACACTATTACAAAGAGCCGTTTCCCATGAGTGAGAAGGAAATCAAGGAAGGGTTTTATTTGAGAAACCTAGACAAACACGAAATACTTTTGGACTTTATGGTTAATCGAATGGCGTGCCTTGACTCAGAAAAACGCTATAAAGAAGCAATAGAAGTGGGTTCTCATGTGTTCGATGCCACTCCAGAAACGTACTCGAAGTATAAGGATTCGCTGGCGTACTTTCTTCAGCAGATCGACAAAAAACACAATGAACCTCTTGAGATTATTGCGACTAATTTAAAATTTCAAAATGATCTGTTTGGATACCTTGATGCAAGGTCTGAACAAGAAGAGAGAAAAAGAGCAGAAAAGGAACGAAATGAAAAACTTAACACGCCTTCTGGCAATTATCGCTAGTTGTATTGCCGTTTTTACGAGCAACGCCTTTGCTGTCTATGATCCCACAGCGGGACGGTTTTTGGCTCCTGATCCAATGGGACATGCCAGCGACATGAGCCTTTATGGTTTTTGCAACGGTGACCCCATCAATAAAGTCGATCCCGATGGACGGTTGGCAAAAGGGTTTACCAAAGGAGCCGTTCAAGGTGACTTTGCCACCTACGACAATAATCTTCAGCGATGGAGTGGGTTTGCTGGACAAATTGGAGTCGGGCTAAGTCCTTTCGGAGTTCTGGGAGACGTTCGAGACATCGCTTCCGCAGGGATGGACATTTGGAATGGAACGGGGACGTGGACGGGATTAGGCATCGCCTCGATTGGGATAATTCCGGGTTTTAGTGAGGCGAAAAAAGCATGGAGCGCAGGGAGTGAAGTCGCCCACGTCGCCAAACCCCTTAACTACATTTCTTCAGTCCCGATGTCAGGAGCTCAGGCAGAAGGGGTCGCTAAGACCTACATTATCGGCGGTCAAAATGTAACGCATTCATTGGGGCTTGGGGCTCCTTTAGGGGCTTCACAGCTTAACCAAGAAAGTTCTAAAATTTTTTATCACTACACTACCTCTAGTGAATCCTCATTTTCAAAAGGTCTATGGAGTGATTCTTCGGTAACCGATAAATTATACAATAATCCATTTCAAGCGAGTCAAGAGTTAGGTATTCCTATCCCGAATAAAATTATACCGATAATTGATGGAGGACAATTTATACCCAATACTCCCTCTATAGTTCAACCGTCATTCAGATTTCAAGGCGGCGGCTCTGATTTTATTAATACCGAACTAGTTCCCCCGTCCCAATTTTTGCCTGTAATAGAATTTAAAAAGAACTAACTTCATGAACGAGAATGATTTTGTAGAATTAAATAAACATTTAAAGGAATTAGAGCCTATTTTTATTGAATTTTGTAGCCAAAACGAATTCGTCTTTACAAATAAAAAATCTTTAGGGAGATATCCTAGAATTAGAATTGAAAGACAGACAGAAATCAATATTTGGTTCGATTTGTGGATGCAGCCAGACAAGAGTGGAAATCGGTTCGAGATTTTTAATAAAAATCTTCCTTACGAATTAAGCGCAGGGGCATATTACACTGAATCAAATAATTCAAAAACATCATTGAGGTTTGATAAATCCTTTATTTGTTTTTCGGACATTCCTTTTTTTAAAATAGAAATCATATTGCAAGCAGAGCTTTCTAAAAATTTAATAACATTAAAGCAATGGAATGTTGATTTCTTAAAAAAGTTCGGAAGAAAAGTCGTTCTGCAATGACCCCCATCTTTCAAAACTACGTTCGCTGTTTTCGGCAATATTTTCAAATTCGGGGTAGGGCTTCTGTGGGCGAATTCTGGAGCTTTGCACTTGTAACGCTTTCGATCTTCTTGGTTTTCGTTCTGATCGAGACACTGACTAAAAACGAGTTCTATCTTGCTCTCGGCGGGCTTCAAATCATGCTTTCGTTTTTTCCGCTCCTGACCGTCTCCATTCGACGATTGCACGATTCAAACCGAAGTGGGTGGTGGTTTTTAATCAAACTCATTCCTTTTTTGGGAGGACTGTATTTTCTGTATTTGATGGTCAAATCTGGTGACGACGAAGCCAACCGATTTGGCGAGGTGCCGTAAAATGACCATCGAACGCCGAAAAGAAAAGTTGATCCTTCAATATCGGAGAGAAATGTTCTCTCGTGACATTAAGCGTTAAGCCCATCTTTAAATCTACGCTTCTTTTCGCTTGAGTTTGATTTTAAGCCGTTTTTTCGGCTCAGGAGTAGCTTTGTCTTCCGTGAAAGGATTTCTCCATTTAAAGGCAAAGTGCGGTAAGGAATCATTGACCGCTTTTAAAAGCGTTTGATGTTTCGCATGAGAATAACCCGAATGCACGGACTTATCATCATGCCCGACTTGCATCATGCGAATTTCTTGGGCGATTCCCTTATGTTGCATCGTCGTTGCTAAATAGTGGCGGAAACTGTGGAAGGATTTTGTGGAGAACTTCTTACCCGAGGCGGATTCGACCGCTTTAAAATCCATTCCCGCACGCTCCATGAAATACTTGAATTGAGAGGAAAGACCGCTTCTCCCCTCCGAATCCAAACCCGCCATTGATTCGCAAACAAATCCCTCGCTCGGGCGATTGGGAAGACTCAAGAGATAGTTTTTGAGGGAATCGTGCATTGCGATGGTATATTCCTTCCCTCGCTTTTTCTTCATCTTAAAGGTGATGCTTTGATTTTTAAAATCCAATCCCTCCCAACGCATTTGAGCGCAATCGGCAATTCTTGCCCCCGTATATGCCCCCAGCATGATAAAGGAGCGGTAAGCTCCCTTGGAGAACTCAAGGAGCTTAAAAACCTCCTGCTCGGTAAAAGGAACCCTTTTAATCTTCTCTTCCTGCAAATGCTTGATGCCGTGAAAGGGATTAATGGGCATGTAATCCTTGGCATCCGTAAAACACCCTTGAATATTGCGCAAGTGCTGGTTAATCGTGGAATTACTAATTTTGTGCTTGGGATTTTGGAGGAATTTAAAAAACTCATGAGCCTTATCACGAGTAAAAAAATCCAAAGAGCGTCCTAACTCCGATTGCATGGGCTCTTTAAAGAGTTTAATGGTCTTTAAGTAGGAGCGATATGTCTTATAGGCTCTCGTGGATTTGACTTCTTCAAGCCATCGCTCAAGCCACGTTCCGAGTAAGGGAGACTCTTTGACATTCGCCCCCGAAAGAATGCAAAGCTCATTGAGCTTTTGGGAGATTTGCTCCCGTGTCCTGTATTGACCCCCGCTTGCATTGTAATGAGTTCGGGCAAACTCAAGAGCCTTCTCTTTGCTCCCCTTATCGCCGTAGGAAATCGGGGTTTTTAAAAAGACCACTTTGTTTTTGGTGAGGTCTCGGAATTTCATGTACCAGAAGGGGGAATGTTTTCTTTTGTGAACGGATGCCATATCGATTTCTCCAGTGTTATGCTACTTTTATGCTACAATATTATAGGATTAGATACTTGTCAAAGGATGTCTCAGGATGTTTTAAAAATCAAAAAACCTGAATAATACCTATTAAAAATAGTCAGAAATTTGAACAAGTTGTTTTTAGATGTCCGAGGATGTAAGCCTTTACGGAATCTAACTCTATGCGTCGGTTCGATTCCGACACCCGCCTGACCTTTACCTTTAGGAAAGGTCATCCGCCAAAGCCTTGTGCGAAGGCTGGATCTAATTCACCTCTGAAAAGCCATTTTTCACCACAAGACTCGGAGACACAGAGAAATTGTTTTTTGCAAGGACTTGTGAGGATTTCAGGTTGGGTTTTTCCCGGTTATGTTACCTGAGTGTTACTTCTAGCGATTTAATGTCGGCTCAGTCTTCTTCCTGACATCATCTAGTGAGATCGGATAGGCGTCTTCTAAGACCTCAATCGCTCGACGGTATTTACTCCCGACCATCCAAAACCCAATAATAACCACCAGAGTAAAAATATCTCCTGCAATCCTCCAAGTCCCACCGCTAAATGGAGAGTTGGCTATAAATTGAATCGCAAATAAACCCGCTAATCCACGATAGTTGCTTCCCGACTGTCGAAGTCGTTGATAGTCGCTATTTCCAAAATACGAATTGTTACGTAATGGAATCAACATCTTCTCAATCTCATCTAGGTTAGGTTTTTTGAACATAATAAATCTTGTATTCTTGGTTTCGAAATTCAAGAATGAATCATGAAACCCTACAGCTTCGCTCTTATTCTTGTTCGATTTCTTGCTTTAGGTTTTACGATTTATTTTTCGACCGTGCTTGCGAGCACTTACATCACACTTACAAATTCTTCCGTAAAAGAAGAACCAAGTGCAATGAGCATAATCCAATCGATGACAACCATTTATTGGTCTATGCTCGCAGGCAGCGTCGTTTTATTTCTGATCGCACCGTTATTGGCAAAACTTCTTTCGATGGGAACAGATCGAGAATAGGTCATTGTTCCACGGACTAATTCTAAAGGTTACCTTTGCCCAAGGAGGGTGGGATACATAGTTTGTCGCAATGAATCAGATATTGCACCTTATTGCAGAAATAGAAATTGAATTTTCTCTTCTCCTTAAGTTGACGCCCATACGGGTCGTCGGTGCTCCATTTCTCTTTCAGCATTCTGGTGAGATGCTTTACAGATAAAAACGATTCCTAACACAGAATCTGGGATTAATTTTAGGACACGAACGCAGTTCGCTCACCCATCCGAGGGATTTTTCCCCTCACAACGTCATATCTGGGAAGCGTTTTTTTTCTCGTTAAAGTAGAAGGCTAGTGGATGGTTTGCTCCCCGCCACCCGGCGGGGAGCTGAAATAACAAATAATCCTTCACAAGGAAGAACCATTCATGACAAAGAGAGATAGCGGAGCAGGAATCGGAAAGCAAGCGTCGGGAAATAATTCGGTTTTGGAATCCTTTAGGAGTCAGGTAAAAGCGATGGCGTTGCAGGTATTAATGAGAGGGATGGAGGTCTGTGTTTCCGAGGTGTGCGGTCAGGCGCATGAGCGAGGAAATAAGAGTATGGGGCGTCGGGCGGGCAATGAGAAGTCGAGGGTATTGGTTTTTGACGAGTATCAGGTGGTGGAAAGACCTCGGATGAGAAATCGTACATCGACCGGTAAAAAGGGGCAGGAAATCGAGAATGGTTTTTACGAATCAGTGAAGGGACGGGGGCTTTCGGAGCAGGAGCTTTTCAAGATGATGCAAAACGGGGTAAGTACGCGGGGATTGGATCGTCTGGAAAAATCGGGATCTTCCGCTCATTATGGGAAAAAGGCGTGGGCTGAGGGAACCGCACGGGCGTTAGAGGAGTTTCGTAATCGGGATTTGGGATCGTATCGGTTCTTTGCGTTGATGGTGGATGGGGTGGTTTTATCGAAGGGAGTGGTTATCGTCGTGGCGATGGGGATCACCACATCAGGAGAAAAGATCCTGTTGGACTTTGAGCAGGGAAATAGTGAAAGTTTGGAGGCCTGTAATCTTTTGATGAGAAGATTGATCAGTCGTGGATTTAAGCCTGGAACCCAAGTTCTTTTAGTAATATTGGATGGAGCGGATGCCCTCTCGAAATCGATAAAAAACGCTTTTGGAGCCGAGCGAGTATTGATTCAGCGTTGTTTGGTTCATAAGGAAAGAAATCTGCATTCCTATCTTTCATATCGGGATCGTGGCGAATGCTCTGGGTTGATGAATTTGATTCGAAAAGCAGAGGGAATCATTGATGGAGAAAAGGCGTATAAGAAACTCGAACTTTTTCTCAAAGGGAAAAATGATGGGGCGTTAAAAAGCCTTCATGAGGGCAAGGAGGAGCTTTTAACTGTTCACAGACTCAATTTGCTCCCAACTTCTTCATCCGACCCTTCTGTCGACCAATCTGATTGAAAACGCTTTTCGCAATTATCGTCGTCATACAGATCGAGTCACTCGTTGGAATGAAAAAAGCGATCAAGCGAGTCGCTGGACTGCCAGTGCATTGCTATGGGTTGAAAAAGGATTTCGACGAATCAGGGGACTTGAGAAACTCGAAGGTCTTATTGAATCGCTCGGAGGACTCTGCCCGCGGGCCGCTTCCGATTACGTTTCGGGTGAGGCGATCCCTTCGGGCTCGTCCACACCCTTCACTCCATCGCAAGCGGGGGATCAAAGAATGCCTTGATTAATCAAGTAATTGGGATACCAATACAAACATCATCCATTAAGACTTTAACGGAAAAAAACTCATCCCCCATATCTGGATCTAAGGAATCAGGGGACTTTTATCCTCCAAATTGATTGCCGATTTATGATTCGCTTGAATCGTTGTCGGATCCAATTCGGCGCGTAAAATCTTGACATCCTTCGGCGCTTTAATCCCCAAACGAACGCGCTGTCCATCGATCGAAACGACGATAATTTCGATATTGTCAGCCAATTTTACTGACTCCCCCTCTTTTCTAGAAATCACAAGCATTAGGCCCCCTAAACCAGATTAAATTTCAAATGATTCTGCTTCGGAATACTGCGTATCATTCCGGATAATCATCTGTCTTCCGAGTTTGTTTTTAAGATTAATAATAATAGGAGCTTGCATGTTTGCCTCTCCCTTTATTTTAACCGAATCCTCATGAAGAAAAAGGATAAAATAAACGACATATTCATTTTCTTTGGGTGATCCAATCGATATTAAATCGGTCTCCTCAATTTCAAATTCATAATCTTTCTTTAAACGAAAGGCCTCAATAATCGCAAAACCCAACTTATCATCATCGACACTTTGAAGCCAAAATAAAGGGGCCTTTTCTGTGTTTTGAACAATGACAAAACGATGATGGGTCGGAAATCCTGGAATTCCCAAAGGAAAAAGAATCGTCTTATCTCGCAACTCCTTCTCAAAACTATCCAAATTTGTTTCTGAAGTATTCATCGTACGTAATCCAATAGGCTAATATTTAAAATGCGTGCTCCTGACTGAAGCGCGGCTTGATAACTAAATTGTGTCTTCTGCAACTGAGTTAAAACCTCAGCCATATTGGCCTCCGTTAACTCAGTCACTCTATTTATACTCAGTTGTTGATCCGTTTTAATTCGACTCGTATTCGCATCGAGTGCCGCCAGTTTTGCGGCCGTTTTTCCGACCTGTTCACTGACAACATCGAGGCTGTTTTTTAAATTTGCGATTTGGGTTGAGGTCGTCGGAAGTCCATTATTGAGCGAGGTATAAAGCCCTTGAAGAACCGATAGTACATTCGTGGTTCCATTATTCAAGAAACCGGTCGCTGTTCCCCCTGCATTCCCCGCCACAATTCCTGTATCAAAGGAGTAGTTTTCGTTGACATCGACTTTGGTCACATTCGCAGTCGTCGTTCCATTCAACACTAAATCGACCGCCGCTGTATTCGCATCGGCAGGAAGACTCGTGGTGGTATTTAAAATCGGGGGACGATTTTCAGCTCCTCCAAAAAGATAATAACCATCAAACTGTTTGTTAGCGAGTGCCCCCACCTGTTTTACGACCTCCTCCATCTCCGTCGCCCAAGCCTTTAAATCTCCGGCATTATAAACATTATTGCCTCGTTGACCGAGCTCATAGGCTCGAGAGGTCAATTTATGCAGTGTCTGCATCGCATCATAGTTACGACGAAGCTTTAACTCCGCCTCATTCGAGGCCTTCACATACCCCAACATTCGGGAAAGATCCTCGGTCGAATTCAAGGCAACAGAATAATCCCCTGGATTATCGGAAGGGGCATTAATCTTGAGACCGGTTGCGGATTGTGTCTGATAACGAAGTTGCTTCGTTTGCAAATCTTGCAATTGCTGCTGTAGCGTGTCTGGAAATAAATTACTTGTAACTCTCATAGATGTGCCTCCCTGCAATCTTTTGAATAATATATCGCATCTTGCGAATTATTCCAATATTTATTTACTATCGTCCTGCACCCATTCCGTTCACCACTTTATTATACATTTCATCCGCAATCGTGACGAGTCGTGCCGAGGCCTCATAAGCCCGTTGATATCGAATCAAATTCGTCATCTCTTCATCAATCGAAATCCCAGAGATCGACTCTCGTTGTCCATTTAATTGATTCATCACAAGCGTTTGAGTCTCACTATCTCGTGTCGCTTGTTGAACGATAAATCCAGTATCGGTAACCACATTACTACGATAATATTCAGAAATACTTAAATTCGTCCAACCGCTCCCTGGCGTAATCGCATTATTCCGAAGATTTGCAATGGCGGTCGCATTATTGCTATTTAAAATACTTCCAGAAACCGTAGAGGCGGCTAGATCACGTGGATCAGTAAGACTCAGCGCAATCGTGGCGGCGGCATTTCCAGCGGTGAAACTAAACAAATTTCCGGCATTATTATTGTTATCTAAGTCGTATGCGGTCGCACTATTTTGAAGTGAATTGACTTGAGTCGCCAGCTGTGTCGCAAAAAGCTCTAATCGCTCGTAAACCGTATCGGCCGTTGTCGCAGAGCTTCCTCCGGATGCCGCGGCACTCCCCAAAACAAAACTAGCCACATTGACAATCGCTCCCAACTCACCCCCCAACCCTGTTGAGGCCGGAATGGTTGCGGTCGCTGAATTTGTTAAAGTAATAAGAGCAGGATTCGTCGTCGAAATCCCTAAGGCGGCACTCGTTGTCGAGGCGGTTCCAGTAATTCCAATCCCTGCCCCACTGTCCCCGAAAACGAGGTATCCCCCTGCGGTTCCGCCCGTGGATAAGGCCGCTCCGGTACTATCGGCAATCTGAACATCGATCATCTTATCATTGGTCGCATTCGTCGTGGTCTTAATACTAATAAGTTTTGAAAGTCCCTCAATCGCCAATTGTCGTTTATCTCGAAGATCATTGGCCGCGTTGCCAGTGACCGACTCCGTCTTCATAATCTGACTGTTTAAATTCGAGATTTCTCTGGCTAAGGTATTCGCGTCGGTGGCCAAAGAGGCCCCTTCCGACCGCATATCGGTCTGAACATCGTTTAAGCGAGTCGCAATGGCTTTAATATCTCCTGCCAATGAACGAGCGCGCTCTAAAACCTGTTGTCGGTACTCGATCGAAGTCGGATTTGAAGAAAGAGACTGCCACGCCTCATAAAATTGATTCAAATCGTTCTGGACTCCCGTATCCGAAGTCGCTCCGTTCACTCCTCCAGTGGTGTCGGTCTCTAAATTTTCGCCAAGCGTATCTTGAACCAACTTTGCTAAAGTGGCTTTCTTATCGAAAAATCCTTCATTAAAACTTTGCTTCACGATTTGAGCGTCGAGATATTTACTTCTCAACGACTCAATATTCAGAGCGTAACTCCCCGTTCCTTGAGGTCCAATGGAGAGATTTAATTGGAGATCTGTAATTAAATTTGCACGTTGACGTGAAGCTCCTGGGGTATTGACATTTGAAATGTTATGCCCTGTCACCTCGATCGCAAGGCGTTGAGCATTCAGAGAGCGAGCTCCCATTAAGAGCGTTCCGGGTAATCCTATTCCTGCCATAATCGACTCCTTTCGATCAGACCTGGGTATTTAAAAAGCTTCCGCTGGAGGTCAATCCAAACGGCAAAGCCCCGAATTGGTTATAGATCGGTGCCCGATCTTGTTTGCCAATCACTTCATCAAATATTTCCTGCAAAAACCGAAGACTGTTTTCAAGTAAAAGATGATTTTGAAGTGTGACTTCCTGAAGTTGTTTTAGTTTCTCAAAAACAGCATGCCCAAGTCCCTGATATTCATTCGGGAGCGGAGCCTCAGGCCAGATTCCTTTTAGAGATCGTTCGAGTGTTTCTACCTTTTGAGCTAAAAAATTCATTCGATGATTTAAAGGCGTGAGAAGCGCTGTTTGTCGGTTTAAAATAACCGTTTGCTCCTCCTTTTGACATCCCAAAAGCTCATCCAGCGTCATGCTGAGTTCTTTGAGCGGTTCATATTTCGCATCCATGCTATTCATCGATTTCTCCTCTGATCCAAGGGATCAAAAATTTTGTGTGGCAATGGTTCGTTTCATCGAATCACTGAGTTCCTGTTGATTGGCAAGCTTCACTGTTTCACGATAAATTTGCCTTCCGAGACCAAGGGTCTCGCTTTGCGCCAATTCCTTCGCAATGGAATCTTTAAACATAGTGGCGAAAATATCTCCTCCTGGAGAGTCGGGAGATCCAGGGAGTTTGTCCCCCATTGCCGTCAACAAATCCTTCGCAAATGTAGCCTCTAATGCCTGTGCGGAGGCCCAGAGTTTTTTCTCATTCTCAGTCTTAGGAACGACCTTCGCGGGCAAAATATTCGCAGCTCTCGAACTCGAATTAAAATCAGCAATATTCATAAGACTCTTAATCCCCCTTTTTATTGGAGGATTAACTCCGCTTGTAAGGCTCCTGCCTGTTTCATCGATTGAAAAATAGACATCATATCTCGAGGAGTGACGCCTAAAGTATTCAAGGCCGTTGCCACCTCCTGAATCGTCGGCATATCATCCAACACAAGAAACTTCGGCTTCTCCTCTTTCACATCCGCTGTTGTTTGCGTGGTTACTGTTGTTTGCACTCCTGTATTTTGAGTCAAATTTCCTCCGACCGCTCCATTCGAAGCCACTCCGGATTGACCCGTTCCAGGAATCATTTTAATCCGACTCCCCGAAGGAGGGGTCGTCCCCGCCGGCACGGGATATTGATTCCCTTGATCATCTTCATAAATCACATTTCCATTCACGATCAATGGCGTCGCGGCGACTCCCACCACGCCGGAAGCGGCGGCGCCTCCAGCGCCTCCCGCCCCAGCTTGATTATCACCGATAATATTGCCTGTGAAGGCATTGGGTTGAGAAACATTTTGAGTACTGGTAATCGCCACCGTTAAATTTCCTTGAGCAACCGCAACGCTATCAATCCGAATTTTTGTATTGGCAACAATCGTTCCCGTTTTTTCATTAATCACAATTCGTGCCGCAGCATCCGGACGGAAAATCACATTCTCAACACGCGCGACGAACTCCATGATTCGATCCTCATTTTGAACCTCTTTTGGGACAAATATCCGTACGGTGGATCCGCTCATTGCTTGGGCAATCGGAGCCAGTTGTTCGTTAATCGCATTGGCTAAACGAACGGCCGATGTAAAATCGTTTTCTCTCAAAGCAATCTGAAGAAATCCTCCTTGAAATAAATCCGTTGGAATTTCCCTTTCCACAATCGCGCCGCCCGGAATCGTTCCCACAGTGGGGTGATTTTTTTGAAGACTTGATCCTCCTGGACCACTGGTTCCCGCTAAAAATCCTCCGGTCGCAATACTCCCTTGTGCCATGGCATAAACTTTCCCATCTCCCCCCACCAGAGGAGTCTGCAATAACATTCCCCCCTGCAATGCCTTCGCATCGGCAAGCGAGGAAATCGTCACATCAAGTTTACTTCCATTGCGTGCAAAAGGAGGAATTTTTGCGATCACCATCACGGCCGCTGCATTCTTGGCCTTAATCCCATTTTCCTCAATCGTTAAACCGAAACGCTTCACCATATTTTGGATACTGATTCGAATCAAACTCGCATCAGAGTCCCCTTGATTATTTAAACCAATGACAACCCCATATCCAATCAGTTGATTCTCACGGGCCCCGACGACCATGGCGACATCTTTAACCCGTGACTGAGGAAAAAGAGAGGAGACTCCGATCATCCATAAAAATGAAATAAGAGCGAGCCGTTTAAAAAGGATTAATAGATTCATAAACTTTGGTAAGAAACCCTTTCTTTTGGTCACGACTCAATGAGCCTGTTCCCTCTTGTTTGATTTGAAGATCCGCGATCTTCGTGGATGAAACTAAATTCGCAGTACTCAGATCCTCTTTCCGGATCAGACCTGTCACCGTAATATTAACCGACTCTTCGGAAGTCGTAAACTTACGCGCACCCAATATTCTCAAGGTTTGATTTGGTAAAACATCCGTAATTCGAGCCTGCATGGTCGTGGTCAAGGTCTCTTTATTATTAATACTGCCATTTCCTTCATGATTTCGACTCCCCCCAAACTGAAAACTGGGAGGAAGGTTGCGATAACGATAAAACTGTCCATTGCCATCTTGCGTATTATAAAAAAGATGATTAATCGCATCTTGAAGATCGTTTTTCTTCGACGATTTAATCTGTTCGTTCACTGCGGTTTGAGTACTCAACTCCACCGAAATGGTCACTAAATCTCCGACTTGATAAGCGGTACGATCAGAAAAAAGAAAGGGAATCGATTCCGTGCGTGTCTCAAAAAGAGAGCCGGATTGAGCAAAAATAGATCCACCCCCCCAGAAATAGAGGAGAACGACTGGGATGATTATTTTTTTAATTTGCATAAATTGTATTCGATTCATCGACCACTCTTGCTAACATTCGTTTGCGAGAGCTTGGATTTTGAATATGAATCATATTCCCCCTCGCCCCATCCTCCAGAGCGACTCCTTGCATTGAAACCGAAACCCCACTGACTTGATAATGAACAAAGACATTCGTTCCTTTTTTCACAATCACTCTCGGTTTAAAATCATTCACCATTAACGGTTTCCCTGCTGCAATACTACGTCCTAAGGTAGACTCACTCGGAAGCATTGAGGCCGTAAACAACCCTGGAGGCTGCTGAAGCAAGTCCAAAGTCACGGCTTTAAAATCATTCATCCCCAACATCTCCCCTGCCGATTTATTCTGTGTCGCAATCCACGCAGTTTTCATCCAACTCCAGCGAAACCGAATCGATTTCGTTAAAACGGAATCCCCTTTAGACATCACCCGTAAAACGACTGAGCTCCACGCACTTTGATTTGTTGAAGAGGCAAAATCCATTTGAAACTCCGTCTCTCCTGCGGGAATTAAAAATGCGGAAAAACCAGAAATCTCATGAATAATAGCACTCTTTTTTTCGCCGACAAAGGCCTCCAACTGTTGCGTCATTACGGATTTCAATTCGGACTCTAAAACCATTCGAGCAGGTCGAGCGACCCGAACCGCATTCGCCCCACTCCAAACAATATCCGTCTTTCCAATTCGACTCCGAATCGCACGCTCGATCATCTCACGATTAAAAACTCTTTCTGTGCCCAAAGCAGGACTTAATCCCAGTGATAAATTCCAATAATCCTGACGACCCTCTTGCATCGATTCAATAAGATCTCCGAGTGTAACCTCAGAACGTGTGAGCGTTGTCTCCGTTTTTAACTCAAGCTGCATCCCCCATGCTCCATGAGAGATGAGTGAAATCATAAAAATAATCGTTGTAAATTTCATACGATTCTATCGGCGAAGATTATTTGCAATACCCATCATTTCATCGGAGGTCGTAATCGCTTTGGAATTAATTTCATAGGCACGTTGTGCTTGAATCATCCGAACCATCTCCTCGACAACACGAACATTCGAGGCCTCTAAATAGCCTTGAGCTAAAGTTCCTAATCCTTGAGCCCCTGGAGCGATTCCATCTTCCGCTGCTCCCGAAGCCTCACTGACTTGATATAAATTATTTCCGATGGCTCTTAACCCTTCTGGATTTGCAAAGTCCGTTAATGTCACTGGGGAGAGTTGTTGAACTGCCCCATTCAGAACAATCGACATCGTTCCATCATTCCCAATCGTCACCTCTGTTGCCTTCGGATCAATCTGATCAACTCCAGACATTCGATACCCCTCATTCGTCACTAATTGACCTTGGGCATTGAGTTTAAAACTTCCGTCTCGTGTGTAAGCGAACTCCCCATTAGGAAGTTGAACTCTAAAAAATCCTTTCCCTTGAATCGCCAGATCGGTTTTATTTCCAGTGGCCGTCAAATCCCCTTGTAAAAAAGAACGACTTGTTGAAACTGGCTTTGCTCCATACCCGACCTGTAGTCCGACAGCCGTATTGGTTCCATCCCCTAATGTCCGTCCCGGAGTCCGTTCCGTTTCGTACATTAAATCGGCAAAATTGGTCATCGAACGCTTAAAACCGGTGGTATTAACGTTCGCTAAATTATTCGAGATGACATCAATGTTCATCTGTTGGGCTTGCATCCCACTTGCTGATGACCATAAAGCACGAATCATGATGAACCTCCCTGTTCAATTAATAAAATAACACCTTTGGATGATCAGACTTTATCCTTAAGTCTTCTCACCCACCATGCGAAGCAATCGACCCGTTGACTCATCCTGAGCCAACAATGCCTTTTGATTCGCCTCATAGAGTCTCAATGTCTGCATCATTGAGATCGTCGCTCCAACAACATCCGTGTTGCCATACTCGAGCGACCGTTGAATCACGAGATCTTCCGCAGCCATCCCTGGACGCTTCAGATCCTCCTTTGTCAGTGCATAACGACCCGTCCCCGCATCGAGCAGAGCCTCGGAAGGGTTATCAAAATGCACTAACCCAAGCTTCCCGGCATCAGTGCCGTTCACCTTGATTCTTCCCTGCTCATCGACCTCTAATTTCGAAGCCGATGATACTGTCAGTGGCGTTCCATTATCGGCTAATACCGCATCACCTTCCGTGGTGAGAACTCGGCCGTCAGTGGCCCGGTAAAAAGCCCCATTTCGGGTATAAAGCTCACTTCCTGTGTTCTTATCTAATACCCGGAAAAAGGAATCCCTTCCTTGAATCGCAAAATGAAGAGGATCTCCACTTTGGGTGATCGGTCCCGATCTAAAATCCGTCGCCACTTCCGTGTGGATCTGGAAATTTCTCGAAACAACTTTAGGAGTGACCTCCGCACGTCCCCGATTCTGCACTGAAGAGTCTTCCTTGACCTCAAATGCCGATATCGATTGATGTGCTCCTGGAATCGTTTGACGGGCCAAATTGGTAGCAATCACTGATTGCCGATCCAAATTGGCTCGCATCCCACTCGCAGATTGATAAAGTCCGACGTTCACAGATCATATTCTGCATTGATCATGCCAACTTAATATTTTTTATTATTTACTCTCACAAATATTTCCTTTTTTTAAAAAAACTGCCTCAAATCAAATCCATAAACCGGTAAAAGGATTATTTTTCCTTAAATAAAGAGGATTATTCTTCCCATTAACTTGATTGAGAAAAAATATCCTATTATTAAGTTTTAAGAAAAAGATTCAAATAATAAAGATTTTTACTTGTTTACCTGAGGGAGCAACTCAGTAGGATAAGGAGCCTCTCCGACTATTGCCATGTGGTGCAATTGGTAGCACATCAGATTCTGGATCTGAATGTTCTAGGTTCGAGCCCTAGCATGGCAGCCACTTTATATTCACCGATAAATTCAATTTTAAAATTCCTCCTCAGACCCCCCCGTTACTCCAATCGTTAAATTTTTTCACATTTTCCTTTTCGGACTGTAAAAAAGTCGTAGAAAGGAGTTGGGTATGTATTCAGAGGACTCAGACGCCGCCATTAAGCTTTATCTCCGAGAGATAAGCCTTGTTCCCTTGCTAAAGCCAATCGAAGAGATTGAGTTGGCTGAAAAAATTAAAAAAGGGGATCTTGGTGCACGACAGAAAATGGTTTCCGCCAATTTACGCCTAGTTGTAAAAATTGCCCACGATTACATTCACTGTGGACTTCCACTCCTTGATCTTATTTCCGAGGGAAACATTGGACTCATGAAGTCGGTCGATAAGTTTGATCCGACCAAAGGGGGAAAACTCAGTACCTATGCCGCCTGGTGGATTAAACAGTCGATTAAACGGGCCCTCGCCAATCAAAGCAAAACGATCCGACTCCCCGTTCATTTAGTTGATAAAATTGCACGAATGAGACGCATCGCGATGCAACTCGCCGAGGAACTCGGACGAGAAGCCACCGACGAGGAGCTTGCCGCTGAACTCGATATCTCTCCCACAAAGGTCGCTCAACTTCGAATGTCCTCCGTTCGCCCCACCTCTTTAGATGCCAATATTGGCGATGATAATGATGGAGCAACACTGGGTGAGATCGTTAAGGATGACTCCGCAATCGCCCCGGATGAAATGCTTGCTGACTCCAATATGCGCGGAAGCATTATGGAGCTCATGCCTCTTTTAGATGATCGAGAGCGTGATATTATTAGTCTTCGATTTGGACTCGACGGAACGAAAGAGCTGACCTTAGAAGAAGTGGGCGTTAAATTTAAAGTTACACGTGAGCGAATTCGACAACTTCAAAATAGTGCCCTCCGAAAGCTCAAAAAGGCATTAGATAAAAAAGAAAAGTCACGGCGAATGGGCTTGGATGACTAGAAACGAAACCTATGAATCTCCAATTTAAAAGTGCGATGGATCGATTAAAGTCTGAGATCCGAAATGTTCCTGATTTTCCTAAACCTGGAATCACCTTTCGAGATATCACTCCTCTTCTTGGAAATGGTCAACTCTTTCGCCTTGCGATTAATGTCTGTGCAGAGCGCTATCAACGCAAGCACATTGATAAGATCGCCGCCATCGACGCTCGAGGCTTTCTTTTTGCAGGTGCCCTCGCCCATGTCCTTGGAGTCGGTATTGTGCCGATCCGAAAAAAGGGAAAACTTCCCTCAAAAACAATCGAAGCCTCTTACAATCTCGAATACGGCGAAAATACGTTAGAAATTCACGAAGATGCCTTTAAGCCAGGAGAAAGAATTGTTATTTTTGATGATGTCCTTGCGACTGGCGGGACTGCTGCCGCTGCCGTTGAGCTGGTTAAGAAACTACAGGGCGATATATTTGAGGTCTCCTTTCTTTTAGAACTCAGCGCTCTTAAAGGTCGAAATAAGCTCGCTCCCCATTCTATTTTTTCAGCCATTAGCTACTAAAACGATTCCCCTTGTTTTATTCTGAGGAAAGAAGAAAAAGATCTTCCCACTTTGAATCGAACTTCCTAGAGTCCACGGCTATGTCACTTGCATTTCGTGAAAGCTTAAAAGTTCAAATTCCATTTCTCATCGCCTTAGGAATCTCCAGTATGCTTCCCTACAGCTGGGGGGGGGCACTGGCCCTTCTCTTTTTTCTAGCGATCCTATTTTCAGTTTACTTTTTTCGTGACCCCCAACGCTCCATGCCCCTCGATGAAAAAATCATCGTCTCCCCTGCAGATGGTAAGATTGTGAACGTCGATGAAGTCGACGCTCCTTGTGGATTGGGAAAACGAAAAAGGATTGCCATCTTTCTTTCCGTCTTTGATGTTCATGTCAATCGAATGCCGACTCCAGGAGTCATTGAGATGATCGAGTATCATCCTGGAAAATTTCTCGATGTTCGAGATCCTAATGCAAGTCTTCTGAACGAACATACCAATTGGAAAATTCAAACAACCCAAGGTCCCATTGTTGTCCGTCAAATCGCAGGCCTCATTGCCCGAAGAATTGTTCCTTGGGCCCCCGTAGGATCCAATGTTAAAAGAGGGGAATTAATAGGGATGATTCGCTTTGGATCCCGTACCGAAATCTTTCTTCCCTTAGATTGTGAAATCTTAGTGAAAGAAGGAGATTACTCCTACGGAATCAGTACCGCACTTGCGCAATGGAAATAAACCGATGAACCCGCTTAAAAATGAAACCGGAGAAGATCCCGTAAAGGTCTATCTTTTGCCAAATTTAATGACCGCTGGAAATCTCGTCTGTGGATTTACGGCGATTATGAACATTTTTAACGGAATCATGCTGAGACGAGAAGGTAGCCCTGATTGGGAACAAAGCATTATCATCAGTCTTTATTTAATTCTGGGAGCCTGTTTTTTTGATATGCTCGATGGTCGACTCGCGCGACTCGCCGGCAGAGCAAATGCCTTTGGTCGAGAGTTTGACTCATTAGCGGATATCGTCTCCTTTGGAGTCGCTCCTGCCCTTCTCGTCTTTAATATCGTCCTTGTCGAACTTCAATCTCGGATTGGATGGGGAATTGCCTCCCTTTACTTAGTCTGCGGTGCATTACGATTGGCTCGATTTAATGTCATCGCCTCGATGAACGAAGAGAAAGCGAACAAAGAATTTACCGGTCTTCCGATCCCAGCCGCCGCAGGACTCATCTCCTCGATTACTCTTTGGTTATTAACGTATTATTATGACGAATCCATTCGAGCCCTTGAAAAAGGAACCGGAAAGTATTACTTAGCCGGTCTTATGATTTTTTGTTCATTGATGATGTTTAGTAAATTTCAATACCCCAGTTTTAAAAACTTCAACTGGAAAACAGAGCATTCGATTCAGAAATTTATTTTCATATGCATTGCCCTCTGCACCACCATTCTTTTTTATAAAGTAATGCTTGCGGTTATCTTTCTTTTCTATCTTTTTTACGGTTTCTTTCGCCCCTTTATTTCAAAGGCCCTGCGAAGTGAAATCGAAGAGGATGAAAGCATTTAATACGCTTCATTAAAAAACGTACGACAAAGCCCTTTTATTGAGGGGTGTCTTTGCGGAATTTCCCATACAGAATCGAGTCACACGGACTATCGATTGAGGGCAAAACCAAGGGTTACTACTCCTTCAGTCGAACTGTCGGGGACTGCTGTAACTTCAATTTTGAAATTAATTCACTAAAGGTCGAGCGCGCATAATACTCCTGCTCTTTTCCGATCATAAAAACAACTCCATCATATCGATCGCTCTCCATCAACTCCTTCAGGGCCCCTAAAGGGGAGACCTGTTTATAAGTTATTCCATCAGGAATATCCGATAAATTCCAATAAACAGTCACCGCTCGATACCGGATATTCCCGATGCTATAAAGCTGTGTTTGATAAAGTCTTTCCTTCTCTCCCGGACGACTTTCAACCACTTCTGTTATTGTTGGATTGGTCACGCGAAAGGGAATCTCTTTGATCGGCAGATAAACCGCCTCTTTTAGAATTAATTTCTCCTCAAAAGTCAAAGGTCGTTGCGAAATTCGATAAAAAGTAAGTCCGATAACCATGATCACAAATATCAAAGAAAAAATACGAATTGCTCTTCTTACTCTTTGATTCGTCCAAAAATAATCTTCAGGATCCTCCGATGGTTGCTTCTTATCAAAGGGGTTGGAAAAACTGCCTTTAAATAAAGTCGGATTCACAACGGTATTGTGCTCCCAAATCGAAACCCTTTCCAAGCTTTTTCTTCAACCCCTCCCTTTTTCAAGCCGATCACCTTAAATTGACTCCCCATCATCTCCGGATGAGTCAACGTCTTAAATTCTCGGATTTTCTTCTGAAATACAGCGGAATCAGCCGGATGTGTCTCGGATATAGCACACAACCACTGCTCTCCCATCCCCGTTAAATATCGTCCCTGATCGGTATACCCGATCCACTCCCCCCCTTCGCATAAAGCGGCTCGATAAATTGTAGAAAAATTGACATGAGCCGTCATATCCTGCTCGCCAACATTAATAAGGGGGTTAACTGACTTTTGATGATTCCGATACATCTGAAGCGTCCCCGTCGTTCTCTCGGGAGCATAATAAACAGACTCCGGATATCCATAATCAAAAATCAGTATCACTCCCGAATTTAATCCCCGCAAAACCGATTTCATCCATCCCTCCACTTTCCCATGAATCTCTGTTGTATATCCTTCAATTGCCGGAATGGATTGCACTGATCTGTAAAGGGGATCGTTCTCCGTAATCTTTTTTAAATCCCACTGATTTCCTTCCAATCCCTTTCCTCGAATGACACGCTTTTCATACCAACCTCCTTGATGAAAGGTCACGAGATCCACAGGAAAACTATCAATCAATTCGTTCGAATAAAAAAAACCGTTCAATGAATCAGAATCAACCTCCTCCCAGCTCGAAAAATGTCGAAAGGGAACCCCGAATCCCTTTAGCCTTTCACTTTGAATCACTCGCAGTCGCTCTAAAGGTTCAATAACAGTCAGTTGAACCGCATGATAACAGTCCCATTCTAACAACTTGAGTTCCTCCATGATATCAACCATTAATAGCCCGTCATGAGCCCCCTGTTCAATCAGATGAAATGGTTCCGGATAGCCTAAAGCAATCCAAGCCTCAAGTGCTTGATAGGCAATAATTTGTCCAAATGAAGAACCGACACTCACGGAAGTAAAGAAATCCCCTTTTTTACCAATCTTCGGAGATCGACTATAATAACCAGCCTCAGGATCATACAAAGCATGATTCATAAACTCTGAAAAAGAGATCGATTCCATAAAAACTATTTGTTCCTCACTGAAGAACTTTATGCTAGTAGATATTCTTATGACGACAAGTGCTTATCAGTTAGCGATTATCGGTGGCGGTCCTGGTGGTTATGTGGCGGCAATTCGAGCCGCTCAACTCGGATTCAAAGTAGCGATTATCGAAAAGCAGAAAAATCTTGGCGGGACCTGCTTAAATTGGGGATGTATCCCCAGCAAAGCACTCCTCACCTCAACTGAACACTATCACGCAGCTCACGAAAAGTTTGCCGCTCACGGAATCACCTTTAAAGAGCTTCAAGTCGATATCCCCACACTAATGAAACGCAAAGAGGGAGTGGTCTCTAACATGGCAAAAGGGATCGATTTTCTGATGAAGAAAAATAAAATCGATCGAATCAATGGCTTTGCCCATTTTATCGATGCTCACTCGGTCGAAGTCGATCACAATGGAGCCAAACAAACGATCACTGCAGACCGTTTTCTCATTGCGACCGGAAGTGTCCCCATCGAACTCCCTTTTCTTAAATTTGATGGTGAGACCGTTGTCTCCAGTGATCAAGCGATTGCCTTTCCTCAAGCTCCAAAATCACTTCTCATCATTGGAGCAGGAGCCATCGGGCTGGAACTAGGATCTGTCTGGAAACGACTCGGAACCGAAGTTAAAGTATTAGAGTTTCTCCCAAGAATTGCGCCTGGATTTGATCTCGAAGTAGCAAACACCTTACAACGCTCCCTGACTAAACAAGGAATTCAATTTCATTTAAAAACAAAAGTTGAGTCAGCAAAGGTTACCAAAAAATCGGTGACCCTCGAGGGATCAGAAGAAGGTAAGCCGTGCTCGTTTACTGCTGAGAAGGTTCTTGTCGCCGTTGGCAGAAAGCCGTTCTTTGAAGGACTCGGACTCGAAAAAATCGGAGTACAACTCACCTCCCGAAATCGGATCCAAGTCGATTCACATTTCAGAACCAATATCCCTACCGTTTTTGCGATCGGTGATGTCATCGACGGACCGATGCTTGCCCACAAAGCGGAAGAGGATGGAATGGCCTTTGCGGAACTCCTCGCCGGAAAACCAGGTCACGTCAATTACGACCTCGTTCCCGGTGTCGTCTATACCTCTCCAGAAGGAGCAGGCGTCGGCCTCACAGAAGATCAATGCAAAGAAAAGGGAATTGCAATCAAGGTAGGCAAATTTAATTTTATCGGTAACGGACGCGCCGTGGCCTCCGATGCCTCCGAGGGATTCGTTAAAATCCTTGCCGATGCCAAAACCGATCGAGTCCTCGGATTCCACATTCTTTCAGCGAACGCTTCGGAACTCATCGCTGAAGCGGTATTATTAATGGAATTTGGAGGGTCCTCTGAAGATCTCGCACGGACCATCCACGCTCACCCCACGACCACCGAGGCCCTCAAAGAGGCCGCCCTCGCCGTCGAGGGACGTGCTCTCCACGCTTAACACTAGATTCTTCATTAGGAATTTAAAAAATGGAGCGCCGCCGGCTCAGCGGCATGGGCAAAGGGGGGCATTTCAATCTTTTCTTCCTCGACCTTTAAATCGACCCCACATCCATGCCGCCGGGCCGTCGGCGCTCCATCTCTCATCACCATTCTGGTTGCCTCTTATGCGAAGTAAATCCATCTCCAATGCAAGAACTGGGTTTAATAGGAGAAATGAGCATTCTGGCGTCATGAAGTTGAACTGGGGTCAGTTTGAATAAAATAAACTTAATCTCAAAAAAAATCCCCGATCTTTTCAGATCAGGGATTTTTAAAAACTTAAATTTCAGCTCACGTCGACTACCGCCCTTTTCGACGACGAACCAAATGAAGCTGAGCCACAGAACGAGCCAAGGCAGCCGAGGTCGCTTCGAGCTCCTCACCGACTAATGTCTTCGAGCGAAGCGCCTCTTCAGCTCTCTTGACCGCCTCTTGAGTCTTTTCTTCGTCAATATCCTTCTCGCCTATCGCCATATCAGACAAAATCGAGATCTTTTGCGGAGTCACCTCTACAAAACCCTCCCCGACTGCCATTCCTTTACTTTCAGTTCCTGTGAAGATACGAAGCTCCCCCGGAATGAGCATTGCCATTAAGGAATCGTGACCGGGAAGTACTTGAATCTCCCCTTGAATAGTCGGAATGACCACGGATTGCACCTCTCCCCCGAAAACTTTATGTTCAGGGGTAACGATCTCAAGTTGAAGGGAGGCCATGATAATTGTCCTAATTCTCGAAACGGTTATTTACGAATCGATTCGATGTTACCCTTCATGTAGAAATTCGACTCTGGAACATCATCATGTTTTCCATCAAGAATCTCTTTGAATCCACGAACGGTATCTTTCACTGAAACGTATTCTCCTTTGGTTCCGGTGAAAATTTCAGCGACATGGAACGGTTGAGAGAGGAAACGTTGAATCTTACGAGCACGATAAACGGTGAGTTTATCCGCATCCGAAAGCTCATCCATACCCAAGATCGCAATAATATCTTGCAAATCTTTGTAACGTTGAAGGACGCGTTGAACTCCACAAGCGACCTCATAATGCTCTTGTCCAACGACATCTGGCGCTAGCGCTTTTGAAGTCGAGGCGAGAGGATCGACCGCAGGGTAAATTCCCAATTCAGCAATCGAACGTTCCAAGACGATGGTTGAATCTAAGTGAGCAAAGGTATTTGCAGGAGCAGGATCGGTCAAATCATCCGCAGGGACGTAAACCGCTTGGAAGGAGGTAATCGATCCTTTCTTCGTGGAGGTGATCCGCTCTTGAAGTGCCCCCATCTCAGAAGCCAAAGTGGGTTGATATCCCACCGCACTCGGTGTTCGTCCGAGAAGCGCAGAGACTTCAGATCCGGCTTGTGAGAAACGGAAAACGTTATCGACGAAGAACAAAACGTCTTGGTTCTTTTCATCACGGAAATATTCCGCCATTGAAAGACCGGAAAGAGCCACTCGTAAACGAGCACCGGGAGGTTCGCTCATCTGTCCGTAAACGAGAGCGACTTTAGAATCCTCAAGTTTCTCTTGATTGATAACGCCGGCTTCTGACATCTCTTGATAAAGATCATTTCCTTCACGAGTCCGCTCACCGACTCCGGCGAATACAGAGAAACCACCGTGTCCCTTAGCAATGTTATTGATGAGCTCCATGATGACGACGGTTTTACCAACCCCCGCTCCTCCGAACGCTCCAACCTTACCTCCCTTGGTGAAAGGACAGATCAAATCAATTACCTTAATTCCTGTCTCAAGCACATTCGCCTTGGTATCTTGATCGATCAAAGCCGGTGCGGCACGGTGAATCGGATAACGTTTTGTATGAGCCACAGCTCCACGTTCATCCACTGGTTCTCCGAGAACATTGAAAACACGTCCGAGAATTCCTTCGCCGACGGGAACCGAAATAGGAGCTCCTGTATTGATAACCTCCATCCCTCGTTTCAATCCTTCATTCGAGGACATCGCGATGGCGCGAACCCATCCCTCTCCTAAGTGCTGTTGCACCTCAAGAGTCAAATGATTCTTGGTTGAGCCCACGGTGTATTCGACCGTGAGAGCGTTAAAAATCTCGGGCAGTTTGTCCGTGAATTCGACATCCACGACGGGTCCGATGACTTGTACGATTTTACCTTTGTTCATACGTTTCCGGTTCTTTATTAAGGGTTCTGTGCCTAGTTTAAAACCGCTTGCGCGGTCGTAATTTCTAAAAGTTCTGTGGTGATCGCTGCTTGACGGACCTTGTTGTAAAGCAAGGTCAAATCTTTCACGATCTGTTTCGCATTGTCGGTCGCGTTCTTCATCGCAACCATCCGTGCACTATGCTCGGAGGCCTTCGCATTCAACACAAATTGATAGAGTTCAAAATGAACATAAAAAGGAAGTAATTTCCCGAGCAACTCTGCCGCGCTCGGCTCAAAAATCGCATCGCTACTTCCGACTTTACCCTCCTCAGTCAAGGCGAGTTTTTCAACTCCGATCGGAGCTAGCTTAAAGAGCGTCGGCTCTTGGGTCATCGCATTAATATATTTTGAGTAAGCGACTTCGACGGTATCAATCTCCCCTTTTTCGTAGAGATCTAAAACAAAGGAACTGACTCGTTTACAGTCGCGAAAAGCAAATCCATCTTTCAACTCAAAGTCAGCCAAAAGTTCTTTTCCTGTTCGAGCGAGATAAAGTTTTCCCTTACGACCAATCGAAACATAAACCGTATTCGCTGTATGACGGAGGCTCACCTCTTTCAGGAGATTTGTATTCAATCCACCGCAAAGTCCTTTATCCGTGGTGATCAAAAGCACCAGACGCTTCTTGACCGGTCGTCCTTGAATTAAAGGATGGGAATATTCTCCTGCCGAAGCCTGCATGTTCGCCGCAATCTCATCGAGTAAATGAGAGTAGGGACGTCCGGCCAACGCTTGTGCTTGAGCCTTACGCATCTTCGCCGCAGCGACCATCTGCATCGCTTTGGTGATCTGCGCCGTATTTTTGACGGACTTAATCCGGCGCCGAATATCTCTTGTGTTTGCCATGACGTTGATCCGGAGGAATTATCCTTGGTATGACTCTGAGAAACTTCCAATGACTTTCTTCAAGTTCGCAGCAGAGGCATCATCAATCGCCCCTTTATCGCGAATCGCTTTTAAAATGGAATCATGTTGTGTATTCAAAAATTCGGTCAATTTATTTTGGAAATCTTTAACCTTTGGCACTTCGATTTTATCAAAGAAACCGTTTTGAACCGTCCAAAGGATCGCCGCCTGCATTTCGACTGCAATCGGACTGTATTGTGGTTGCTTGAAAATTTCAACGATCCGATATCCACGATCCAACTTTGCTTTGGTTCCCGCATCAAGATCAGAACCGAACTGGGCAAAGGCCGCTAATTCACGAAACTGGGCAAGTTCTCCTTTGATCTTTCCTGCAACTTGTTTCATTGCCTTAATTTGTGCCGCAGAACCGACACGTGAAACGGAAAGACCAACCGAGATCGCAGGACGAACTCCTTGGTAAAACAAATCGGTTTCAAGATAAACTTGACCGTCGGTAATCGAAATCACGTTTGTCGGAATATAAGCGGAAACGTCTCCCGCTTGAGTTTCGATGATCGGCAAAGCCGTTAAACTTCCATTTCCGTTTTTTTCATTTACCCGAGCAGAACGCTCTAATAAACGCGAGTGAAGATAAAAAACATCTCCCGGATAAGCCTCACGACCGGAAGGACGTTTCAAAATCAAAGAAACTTGGCGATAAGCGACCGCATGTTTAGAAAGATCATCATAAACGATCAAAGCATCTTGTCCGTTATCCATGAACCACTCACCCATCGCACAACCCGAGAAAGGAGCAAGGTACTGAGTTGTCGCAGACTCAGAGGCTGTTGCCACAACAACGATCGTATATTGCAATGCCCCAGCGGCCTCTAAAACACCGACGACACGAGCGACGTTTGCGTTCTTTTGTCCGACGACGACGTAAATTGAATAAAGAGGACGAAAACCTTCTTTGCCTTCATTGGCTTTATTAATATTCGATTGATTAATAATTGTATCAATCGCTACTGTTGTTTTACCCGTGGCACGATCTCCGATGATTAACTCCCGTTGACCACGACCAATCGGAATCATCGCATCAATCGCCATAATCCCTGTTTGAACCGGTTGGCTAACCGACTTACGTTTGATCACCCCTGAGGCTGTTTTTTCAACAGGATAGAAAGCGGTCGCTTGAATCGGACCCTTACCATCGATCGGATTACCTAAAGCATCCACCACGCGTCCGAGAAGTCCTTTACCCACGGGTACCGAGAGAAGCTTACCGGTCGTTTTGACCTCATCCCCTTCCTTAATTCCTAGATAATCACCGATGATGATCGCACCGACTTCAGTCTCTTCTAAATTCAATGCGAGCCCTTTTGCTCCGTTAGAGAACTCAATCATTTCGTTCAAGGCAACGTCGGAAAGACCTTCGATCTTTGCGACACCGTCAAAAACCTCGCGGACAATACCGACATTGGCTTTGCCTGCTGAGGTTTTTAGATTAGAAATTTGACCTTTGATTTCGTCGAGGATAGTACTCATATCATGTTCTCTGGTTGTGTGACTTATTTACGATTATTACAATTTAACTGTTTAACTTTAAGGCATTGAGACGGGCTTTTACGGAACCATCCCAGACATCGCTTCCACGTGTGATCCGAACCCCACCAATCAAATCAGGAACTACCCGATAATGCTTGGCGCTGGAGGAACCGAACTTGGATTCCACTGCTTGAAAAACGGAGGCTCCCTTGTCAGAGAGATCAACCGCACTTTCAACCGTTACAGTGGATCGAGAAATTTCAATTTGAATCAATTTTTGAAAACGAGTCAAGAGAGCGAGATAACCACGTGGTTTCTTATCGGCAATCGCTTTCACGACTTGGCGAACTTTAGCCTCTTGTAGAGCCCCATTCTCCGTACAAAGCTTCAAGAACGACTTTGCATTCTGACGGGCTTCTCGATTGATTTTCATATAAGTTTTTAAAAGGAATTTTAAAAGAAATTAAGCGGCTAGTTGCTTAACGGCTTCCTCTTTAAGGCGATTTTGATCTTCGATCGAAAGCACCTTTCCAGAGACTTTCGCTGTCGTTTCAACGACTAAAGTGACGACTTCTTGACGAAGTTCCGCCAACATTTTAACCCGATCCAATGCAATCGATTCACGTCCTTTACGAATCACACTCTCCGCTTCAGCCACTGCCTCTTGGAGTTTCTTCTCCCCTTGCTCAGCGGCACGCTTTTGAGCCTCAGAAATCATCAATGAAGCTTGATCTTGGGCTTTTTTGATTAAATCTTTGCGAGTCGACTCTGCCTCTGCGAGTTCCTTCTTAATTTTTTCGGCATTCGAGAGACTTGTTTCGATCTCTAAGCGACGTTTTTCCAAGATTTCACTGATCGGTCCAAAAGCATATTTTTTAAGAAGAAAATACAATGCAAAAAAGACGATGGTTTGTGCAATCAATCCAGGCCAATTGACCCCGAGCTGATGAAGTTGATTCCCAATCTGTTCGACGGGACCGGAAGCGGTCGCCGCCTCAGTGACTTCATGCTCTGTTGTTGCTAAAAATAAAGAGAAAATGTTCATATAAATAGTATGTTAAGAAAACTGAAGGAACATCGAGGCTCCTTGACCAAAGTCAAGGAACCTCGATTGAAGACTTATTTACCCAAGAAGATCGTGATGAAAAGAACCCCTTCTGCCAACGCCATCGCAATGATGGATTGAACGAGAACAGGAGTTGCTGCACCAGGATTGCGTCCTACGGCTTCAGAAGCTTTCGCTCCAATAAGACCGACCCCGATCGCTGCACCAACGGCTGCGAATGCGACTTGAATAGTACCTTGAATTTCTGCGAACATATATTTCCTTTTGTTTATGATTTCAATTCATTCTCCCGATTGAACAGGATCAAACGAACTAAAGTGGTTAATTCTAGTGATGTGAACTCTCTCCATGACCCTCTTCGTGCTTACACATCAAGGCCGTAAAGACCGCGGTAAGCAAGCAGAAAACCAAGGATTGAACAAACGCCACTAACAATTCAAAGAGATAAACCGGAACAAGCACCAATGAGGCCCAAAGACCGAACATATGCTTTAAGGTCGTAATCATCGCCTCTCCTCCGTAAATGTTCCCATAAAGCCGGAAAGTTAAGGAGATCGGACGAACCAAGATTGAGACCACCTCAATCATTCCAACAAAGAAAAATACCAACGCTACTCCAAGACCTAAAACCCCAGGAAGCTTCGCTTTGGATCCGAAGATGTGATGAACAAATCCACCCACTCCATTAAACTTAAAGGCCCAGTAAATCCACAAAATAAAGAATGCAATCGCCATTGAAAGGGTCACCGTCACATCCGCATTGGCACCACGAAGAAAGGGAACCAAGGTCTCATGCCCATGAGAATCAACCCCTCCCCACCCAATGGTTCCAACTCCAGGAATTAAAGCAAGTAGGTTATTCGCTAAGATAAAGATGAAGATCGTGGCAAAGAAGGAAAAGGTATGCTTCATCAAATCACGTCCCAAAATCGATTCTAACACTCCACTTAAGGATTCAATGATCCATTCCCAGAAATTTTGTAAGCCCGCCGGAACTCTTTGAATATTACTCGTTGCCAGTTGTGCGAACAAAATCAACATCGCAACGACAAATAATCCAACACACATCGAATTGGTCACGGGAACAGGACCGACCTTAAAAAGCACCGGAGCAGCCATCGGTAGGCTCGCTTCAGCGAATATTGAGAATGTCGAAAAGCTTGGCATGAGAACGCAGATATTTGCGATAAAAACTAAGACCGCAAGATAAAATTATAAGAAAAGTTATCATGCTCGTATTAGCTCAGCTTTTAGCAAATAGGAAATCCATCTCACTCCCCGCCCCTTAACACTACTGTCCAAAACAAAAAAAACTTAAATACATTGTCTCACGCACTCCCATCGCAAAGCGAAAATCCAAAAGGGAAAGAAATTGGAGAGCCGAGGGTAGGCAACCAGGAACGGGGGTGAGCAGGGGTTCCGTTAACGACGCCTCCTCCTTCGTCCAAGCACTTCGGCGAGACAAGCCGCCGCGACGTTAAATCCCTACTCCCCCCCTCGTTCTGACCACGGCTCTTTCGAGCCTCCTCCCTATTTTTAAAAAGTTCTCGAAAACGAGCTTTCGATCCCTTTTTAAAAATAGGGAACTATCACTTACGCTCTTGGGGTCAGAACTTCCCCACATGATACAAAAAAATCCGAGAATTTCTCACGGAGAGGATCGTGAGCTCTTTCCGAGGAGAGGTGAAACCGATCCCCTCCAGAGAAGCTCGACCGTTTTTTGAAAATCTTTTTTTCAAAGAAACGGGAGAGATTCTCGGGAGGCGGCAGCCGACAAAGGA
>CAMCYL010000029.1 GCA_945883905.1 Akkermansia muciniphila
AACCTAAAATCGGCAATCCACTTAACCACAGAATACACAAAATACACAGAAAGAAGATGTTAAGCAAAAAAAGAGTTATTTTTTCCTTCACCCAGCGGGTGAATCCCCTGTTTTTTATAAACCCTTAAAATTCAGTGTGTTCTGTGTATTCTGTGGTTCCAACTGCTTTTTCTAGGATGAATTGGATTAAATTTAGAGTAGGATTCTTTTTCATTTTATCCTAAAAAAAGAGATTCCCCCTTTCGGAGGAATCTCTTTTAAATCTTCAGCGAAGCTGTTCTTAAAAAAAATCGCTTTGGATTTTTTTAATTTAGCTGGTTCCCATTCCGACGCGTTGAATCGTTTGGAAGAGCTTTCCTTCGGTTTTAATCGAGGGAGCGATGATAATCTCCGTCTCTTGGAACTTGCGGATGCTATCAGCTCCGACATTTCCCATACAGGTCATGATCGCACCGACAAGGTTTTGCGATCCATCATCCACCGTCGCAGGTCCAAAGAGAATCTGTTTGAGGGATCCCGTGACGCCGACTTGAATACGAGTTCCACGAGGAAGATTCGAGTGGGGCGTTGCCATTCCCCAGTGATTTCCGCGTCCAGGAGCCTCTTCCGAACGAGCAAAGGCAGATCCGACCATCACAGCATCCGATCCGGATGCAAGGGCCTTACAGACATCGCCTCCGCGGGACATTCCACCATCGGTGATAATCGGGATATATTTACCGGTCTCCTTGTAGAAGTAATCGCGAGCCGCAGCAGAATCGACCGTCGCGGTCACCTGTGGGACTCCAAGACCTAAGACTCCTCGGGAGGTACAAGCGGCACCAGGGCCGACGCCGATGAGAACTCCTGAGACTCCATTTTGCATGAGTTCGAGGACGACATCATAAGTCACTGCATTTCCGATAATGATCGGCATTTTGGAGCGTTTCGTGAAATCCAGAAGATCAAACGATTTATACTCGGTTGCAATGTGACGAACGGTGCTAACGGTCGATTGAACGACAAAAACATCACAACCGGCCTCTTGAGCAATGGCGGCGTAGCGTTCTGCTTTTTGAGGGATCGCAGAAACAGCGGCGATCGCCCCTGCTGCTTTGAGTTCTTGGATTCGTTTCGCGATCAGCTCCTCTTTAATCGGGGCTGTATAAATTTTTTGAATAAGTTCAGTGACTGAGGCCTTATCCCCTTTCACGATTTGATCAAGGACCTCGGAGGGATTTTCAAAGCGAGTTTGAACACCTTCGAGATTAATCACCCCAAGACCGCCGAGTTTGCTCATTTCGACGCAGAAACGAACATCGGTGACTCCGTCCATAGCGCTGGCAATGATCGGAATTTTGAGTTTGATGGGATTTCCTTTAAAGTTAGGAATCTCAAAAGTGGTGTCCACTTCGTTGGGGTTAATAGTGACAGAGCCCGGAACCAACGCGATTTCATCAAATCCGTAGGCGACCCGTGCTTTACGATTACGACCGATCCACATACCCATAATTATTTCTCCTTCAGGTGTTTAGTCTCATGAACGGATCCGCATGCACGACAGTGAATGCGAAGCGTTGGGGTTACAATAGGAATAGGCTTGCCGCAAACAGGGCAAACCCAATGACGACGGTGATTGTATTTGAGACGATATTGGCGCCATGAGAAAGCCAACCATGCCGTGACGACGAGGGCAAGAAAAACTATTAAATAAATGAAAAAAAAACCGTTTAAGGTCGTGCTCATGTCCCCTCCTTCCCCTTTGGGAGAGGACTATTAAAGACCCAAAAAATAGTCGCAGACCCCCATTCGATCCCTTGCCCCGCCCTCGGTTGGAACGTTTTTTTGCGGATTTCCTGAAGAGCGATTTGATCCACCTCATTCGAACCGGAGCTCTCTTCAATGAGAGTATGGAGGACGGCTCCCTCGGCGCTGATGCCGATGCGGATCGTTGTTACTCGGGATTCATTGAGAAGATTCACGGTAACCGAGGGCCAGACCGTTACAGATTTATTCATCCGACTCTCGAGATTTTTCGAGTAGAGGACTTGAGTGCTTGGGTTGGTATTGGGCGAATTGACCGAAAAAACAAAATTTTTGGGGACCAAAACCATTTTTTCGAAGGCCTTTCGATCGAGCGGGAGTTGCTCCTCGTTTTGTACTTCGGCTTCACTTCCGACGGGTAACAGAGGGAGATGTGAGTTTGAAATCGTTTCAAAAACAGGGTGAATTAATTTGGAGGACTCCTGAGGGATTAAAGACTGACGTAAAAGAGTGCTGGGATCTCTCATTTGATTCCAGAAAACGGTGCTATTCCATGTTTCTACTCCCATTAACGCCGGCGAAGAGAGAAAGACCTCCGTGCGGCGAACGGCGGAGCCATGGGTTGTTGGGTAGTGAATTTCGAGGAAAAAAAAGAGAAGAAAATGAATGAATGCAACGATAAAAACAATCAATCCGAGTCGTCTTTTCGCTTCGGGGACCAGCTGAAAAATCCGAAGTGGGATTCTCAGCGTATGTTCATGGATTTTTTGCATTGGAGGGGGGCTGCGTAGCAAGGACAACGGAGTAGCCTTTGGCTAAAATAAGATTCATGATTTCGACCACAAAACCATGAGGAACCTCTTGATCTGCTTTTAAAACAAAGGAGGCCGCGCTGGGGGCAACTCCCATTTTAACGAGCGTTTTTTCGATCGCTTCCATTGAACTAACTTCATCGTTAAAGAAAACGAGCGGCTTTGCTTTTGTGATCGATCCGGTCAGAGGATCTTTTTTCTCAGGCTCCATCACCACTGAAATCATCAGGTGATTGGTTTGAATGCCTTGACCTAAAAGGCTTCGGGGAACTTGAACTCGTAATCCAGGTTGAAGAATGAAAGAGCGACTCAACATGAAAAAAATAAGAAGCAGAAAAATAACATCAACCAAGGGGGTTAATTCAATTTTCCCTTGGACAATCTCCAAGTGCCGACGAAGTTTCATGAGGGGATAACAGTCGATGAAGGAGGGGATTGAATGGGGGTCGTAGGCTTTTCCTGCGTGTTCGTTCCTTCTTTGGATAGAGGTTCCACCAAGGCGTGAATGAGTTCGATCCCTGCACGTTCCATATCATTGGTGAGATGATGACATCGGGTAATTAGATAATTGTAGGCGACATAGCAGGGGATCGCAACGACGAGTCCTGCCGCTGTGGTAATCAAGGCGGTCCAGATTCCACCCGCTAAGTCGGAAACTCCGGCGGCACCGCTCTTCTGATTAATTTGAATAAAGGCATCGATCATTCCCATCACTGTCCCCAAAAGTCCAAGAAGAGGAGAGATGTAGCCGATGGTCGCTAAAATCGGAAGATTCGCCTCGAGCTTTGGAACCTGCAGCTGAGCGATCTCTCGCACCACTTCACGGAGCTCGCTGGAGGGAAGATTTCGGGAGAGAATCGCACGTTGAACGACGACCTTGATCGGTCCGTAACCCTCTTCACAACGCTCTAAGGCCTCGAGATAGTGATGCTTTCGGACTAAGTTTAAAATTCCGACTAAATATTCTCCGACACGAAGATGAGAGCGATAATAATACATCACTCGTTCAACAAAAACTCCAATGGCGATAATACTACTGGCCAAAATCAGCCACATCAGGGAGCCCCCTTTTTGCATAATATCAAAAAGGCCGACGCTTTGAGTTACAAAAGAGGAGTTATCAATCTGAAGAAACATGAGCGATTACCAAATAAACGATTTCGATTCCGCAAGCAATTCATCTCCTGACCAAAGTGTAAATCGATAGGATTGAATCGGGCCCCCGTCCTGAAAAGCCTTTCCGAGAACAGAAAACTGAGAGCGATTCGCCCCCTTTGCCATCGGATAGCGGATTGAAAAAACACGAGTGACATCCTTCGTGTTGACTTGTCGATATTCGAGTCTTGCCTCGATATTTCGCTCGACCCCTTGATTCACCCAGGTGATTACATAGATTTGTCCCTTTCGTTCATCGATCTGTTCCTTGGTTACCGCCCCGAACATCCAGTATTTTTGTTCAAATTCTAAAGCTTTGTTTCCGTGAGAGTCGGTATTTCCATCCGTTCTCACTTCATGAACTTTCGTGACCTTAAAAAGGGGATTTAGAGGGGGATTTTTGAGTTCTGCTTTGCGAATCTCTTGAGTCGGCTCGGTTGAAGTTGCACTGGATTCACCCTCCTTTTGTGGAGTTAAACCACGACCCTCAATGGCGAAAGCCAACGGAGAGAGGAATAAACACAGAATTAAAAAAAGCATTCGTCTTTGTAGAAGGAGAGATTTCCTCTGTCAAGGAGGACCCTTGTTCTCAAGTTCCTCCATAAGAAAAGTCTTGGGCCCCGTTTTAATGCAGAATCTGGTTTAATGAAATAAGATACGCTCTAAGGAAAACCATTCGTAAAATGAATCGTCAGTCAACAGGGTTTGATTGTTTGGGTTTAACGATTTTACTTTTTTGAATGAGAATTCGCTCTCAAAAAAATCTCAATTTTGAAAAAATCGGTTTTTGAAACGATATGTTTAACGATTCTCGTAAAATTTTCGGCAATGGATTATGATTTGAAAATGAGAGTGAAACGAGCGCTTTGATTTAGTGATTTAATGCCAAAAAGAGAGTTTTTACAAAAAAAGCAAAAAAAATCCTTGCAACGGATAAAAAAATTGTCATTGTCCCGATCCCCGCAAAACTGGGTGATCGTTACTGGCACCTGGGACGTATGGGAAATAAGTAGCACTACGGCGAGTCTCGTCGAGTGAAACTTCGTTCTCTTCGTCTTAGTTCCAGAAACTTTCAAAACAATTTAACGAAGAGAATAGAAGATGCCAACCATCAACCAATTAGTGCGAAAAGGTCGTACACAGTTGAAAAACAAGTCAAAGTCTCCGGCTTTGAAAAACTCCCCGTTCCGACGTGGTGTTTGTTTACAAGTGATGACCCGTACCCCCAAGAAGCCGAACTCCGCTTTGCGTAAAGTCGCTAAAGTTCGTTTGACCAACGGAATTGAAGTCATTGCTTACATTCCTGGGGAAGGACATAATCTCCAAGAGCACTCGATTGTCTTGGTTCGTGGTGGTCGTGTAAAAGATTTGCCTGGTGTTCGTTATCACATTGTTCGTGGTACGTTGGATGCTCTCGGTGCAGTCGGTCCTTCGAATTCCAATAAATTGAATCGTAATGTTTCTCGTTCCAAATACGGCGTTAAGAAGCCGAAAGCAGGAGCTGTGGCGGCTCCCGCGAAGAAAAAATAAAGTACTTTTGAGGTAACGAATATGGCACGTCGTCGTCGCGCAATTAAAAGGGCTATTAAAGCCGATACAAAATTTGAATCCACCATGGTGGGTCGTCTGATCACTACGGTGATGAAGTCGGGGAAACGCTCCACAGCGGAGAGCATTGTCTATGGAGCAATCGATCTTTCGAATGAAAAGAAAGACGGCAATCCTCTCGAAACGCTTCAGAAAGCGATTGACAATGCAAAGCCTCGCTTGGAAGTAAAATCGCGTCGCGTCGGGGGTGCTACCTATCAAGTTCCGATGGAAGTGACTCCAGAGCGCCAACAGTCGCTCGCACTTCGTTGGATGGTGACCTACGCAGCAAAGCGTAAAGGGGTTGCGATGAAGAAGGCTCTTGCAACAGAGATTAAGGAAGCCGCTTCTGGACAAGGTAATGCGGTTAAGAAACGTGACGATGTTCACAAGATGGCGCAAGCCAATCGTGCCTTTGCGCATCTTCGTTTCTAAGTTTGGAGTTTTATATGAGCGCAGCAGTAGAAACAAAAAAGAATATCAACGATCCTAAACGGGCTTACGTTCTCGAAAAGACACGTAACTTCGGGATCTGTGCGCATATTGATGCGGGTAAAACAACCCTCACAGAGCGAATTCTTTTTTATACCGGTTCGATTCATAAGATTGGTGAGGTTCATGAGGGAACAACCGTCACGGATTGGATGGAGCAAGAGCGTGAGCGTGGAATTACGATCACTTCTGCTGCAACGACCTGTTTCTGGCCTCAGAAAAAGGAAGAGGGAATTGTTAAGGCCTTCGAGGGTCAAAAATTCCGAATTAACATTATTGATACTCCTGGTCACGTCGATTTCACTGCTGAAGTTGAGCGTTCTCTCCGTGTTTTGGATGGTGCCATTGCGGTTTTTTGTGCGGTTGCCGGAGTTCAACCTCAGTCTGAGACGGTTTGGCGTCAGGCGACCAAGTATAAGGTTCCTCGGATTGCTTTCGTGAATAAGATGGATCGCGTTGGTGCCAATTTCGATAACGCGATCAATGACATGCGTGAAAAGCTTGGAGCTAATGCATGGCCTGTTTTGATTCCTCTTGGAAAAGAGGATTATCTCAAGGGTCAAATCGACGTCATCAATCAAAAAGCAGTGATCTATTCGGATGACAATAAGATTGGTTCAGTTTATGCGATCGAAGAGATTCCTGCGGATCATAAAGAGATGGCCGCAAAAGCATTAGAGGATCTTGTTGCTGCGCTTGCCGATATTGATGATGAGATCGGGACGATGTTCCTTGAAGAGAAAAAACCGAATGCGATGCAAATTAAGCATGCGATTCGTCGTCAAGTGATTCTCAATAAATTTGTTCCTGTCGTGGGCGGTTCGGCCTTTAAAAATAAGGGAGTTCAGTTCCTCGTTGATGCCGTGATCGATTATCTTCCAAGTCCTGTCGATATTGAGCCGCAAATGGGTCAAAATACCGATACGAATGAACCGATGGCTGCGATGCCCGATGATGCAGGAAAGTTTTCTTCTCTTGCTTTTAAACTTTGGACCGATGCCTTTGTTGGAAAGCTTGTATTTTTCCGTGTTTATTCTGGGAAAGTTTCTAAAGGGGATACGGTTTTTAATCCTCGCTCTGGAAAATATGAGCGGATTAGTCGTATTGTTCAAATCCAAGCGGATAAGCGTGAGGATGTGGAGACCGTTTATTCTGGCGATATTGCAGCCCTTGTTGGGGTTAAGAATATTCGCACGGGGGATACCCTTTGTGCTGAAGGTCATCCGATTCGTCTAGAGCCTCCATCCTTCCCTGAGCCTGTGATCTCGATGGCGGTTGAGCCAAAGACGAAGGCCGATCGTGAAAAGATGGGTGAAGGTCTTCAACGCTTGATGGAAGAAGATCCGACCTTTACGGTGAATTCAAATGAAGAAACAGGCCAGACGATTATCGCTGGAATGGGTGAACTTCACCTTGATATTATTTTGGATCGGATGCGTCGTGAATTTAAAGTCGAATGTAATTCCGGTGCTCCTCAGATCGCTTATCGTGAAACCATTACGAAGGCAGCGACCGGCGAAGGGAAGTTGGTAAAGCAATCCGGTGGTCGTGGACAATACGGTCACGTTGTTTTGACCGTGACCCCAGTAGAGCGCGGAAAAGGAATTACGATTGAAAATAAAGTGGTTGGTGGAACGATTCCGAAGGAATATATCCCTGCCTGCCGTAAGGGAGTTGAAGAGGCTCTTCTTAACGGAATTATCAATGGCAGTCCTGTCATTGATATGGAAATTCATATCATCGACGGAAGTTACCATGACGTTGATTCGAATGAATTGGCCTTTAAGATGGCGGCGATTTTTGCGATGAAAGATGCCCTTAAAAAGGCTGCGACTATTTTACTTGAACCGATGATGAAAGTTGAAGTTTCAACTCCCGATGAATTCCAAGGGGATATGATGGGTGACTTAAATCGTCGCCGCGGAAAAATCATGAACGTGGAAAACAAGGGAAAGAGCTCCAACATCAATGCGGAGGTTCCACTCTCAGAAATGTTTGGTTACGTAAACTCGATTCGCTCAATGTCCAAAGGACGTGCGGCTTACTCAATGGAGCCTTCACACTTTGAACAAGTTCCAGCGCAAATCGTTGCGCAAATTACAGAGCAAAAGAAAGGATAAGCCATGGCTGCTAATAAAATTCGTATTCGTTTAAAATCGTATGATTACAGACTTCTTGACCGCGCAGCGGTTGAGATCGCTGAAACTGCGACACGCACCGGTTCTACCGTTGCGGGCCCTATCCCTCTTCCTGTCAAGATCGAGCGTTATACGGTGAATCGCTCTCCGCACGTCGATAAGAAGAGCATGGATCAATTTGAACTCCGAACCCACAAGCGCATGATCGATATCATGCAGCCGACAGCGAAAACAGTGGATGAGTTGAAGAAACTAAATCTCCCTGCGGGTGTGGATATCACGATTAAAATCTGAGGTAATGTATGAAATCAGGAGTGATTGGAATTAAAGCCGGAATGACCCGCATTTATGATGATGCTGGTGTGATTCGTCCTGCGACTGTTGTGACGGTCGAGCCGAATGTGGTCGTTCAAGTGAAGTCGAAACAAAAAGAGGGTTACGATTCGATTCAAGTCGGATTGATTGATCAAAAAGAATCTCGCTTAACGAAGCCCGTCATCGGTCACTTCAAAAAAGCAGGGGTTACGACAAAACGCTATGTGCGTGAGTTTCGTACGAAAGATGAAGAATTTAAGGTAGGCGATACGCTGACTGTAGAGCGTTTCACCAAGGGAATGTTGGTTGATGTGATTGGAACTTCGAAGGGACACGGTTTCTCGGGGACAATCAAGCGCCACAATTTCCACGGTCAACCTGCGGCTCACGGTTCTAAGATGCATCGACGTAACGGATCGATCGGAACGCGTTCAACCCCTGGTTTAGTTTTTAGAAACAAGAAAATGCCTGGTCATTTTGGAGATGTTCGCACGACAATGCAAAATCTCGAAGTGATTCAGATTCGTCCAGAAGATAATACGATCATCATTGCTGGAGCGGTCCCCGGCGGCAACGGAACTCTCATCATCGTTCGACCTGCAATTAAAGGTCAACCGAAACCGAAGGCTGTTGTTGCAAGTGGTAAGCCTAAGAATCCGATGAAGGAATCCAAAGGAAAGAAATAACGTATGAAAGCAACTGCTTTATCGTTTGAAGTGGCTAGTGAAAAACTAGGCGTCGAACTTATTAAAAATGGTCGTGGGACACAAGCGCTCCATGAGACGGTGGTCGGTTATCAAGCGGCACGTCGTGCGGGAACCCATTGCGTAAAGACCAAAGGAACGGTTAAGAAAACCGGTAAAAAACCGTGGCGTCAAAAAGGAACAGGACGCGCTCGTGCGGGTTACTTTGCCTCGCCTGTTTGGCGTGGGGGTGGTGTGGTTTTCGGACCTCATCCTCGTGACTATACAAAGAATATTCCTAAACGTGTTAAACGTCTTGCGTTAAATAAAGCAATTAGTGAGCGCGTTAAAAAAGGGGAAATTCATTTCGTTGCCGATATCACGATTTCCAAACCGAATACAAAAGAGCTTTTGAAGCAAATTGGAACTCTCAAAGGAGAGGGGTCGATTCTTTTGGTTCTTGGCGAATTAAACAACAATATTTATCTCGCTTCCCGTAACCATCCAGATGTGGCTACGACTACGGCAGATCTCGTCAATGCAGAAGATATTCTTCTTCATGACAAAGTTCTCATCACCGAAGTTGCATTCGAGAAACTCTCTAACCGATTGAAGGGATAAGCACTATGCGCGATCCATTTGACATCATTAAAAATACCCGCGTCACCGAAAAAGGATCTGCCTTGAATGAAAAAGGGCAGTACGTTTTTGAAGTGGCTCTCTCAGCGACGAAGCAAGAGATTAAGCATGCGGTAAAAAGAATTTATAACAAAAACGTGGTCAGCGTTAATACTATGCGCGTCAAACCCAAAATCAAGCGTGGTCACTTGGGTGGATTTGGTCGTACAGGTATGTCTTCCGCAATGAAAAAAGCGGTTGTTACGTTGAAAACCGGTGAAAAAATCGAACTGATCTAAAGTTATGGGACTCAAAACATTTCGCCCCCTGACTCCTTCACTCCGCTATACAGCGCTTTCTGATTTTTCAGAAATCACTAAAAGCAAACCTGAATGGAGCTTAACAGAACCCAAAAAGAGATCCGGAGGGCGTAACGCCCACGGTCGTTGTACCTCTCGCCACATCGGTGGTGGACATAAACAACGATACCGTATCATTGATTTCAAACGAAATAAACCTGGGATGAAAGCCGTGGTTGAATCGATTGAATATGATCCGAATCGTACAGCGCATATCGCTCTTTTGAAATATGAAGATAACGAGAAGCGTTATATCATTGCGCCCGTTGGATTAAAGGTTGGAACGACTTTACAAAGTGGTCCGAATGCAGAACCGATTGTAGGGAATGCACTGCCTTTGAATAAAATTCCTCTGGGTGTTCAAATTCACAATATTGAATTGACTGCAGGTCGTGGAGCGCAAATTGTTCGTTCGGCAGGTTCAGCGGCGATTTTGATGTCGGTGGATGCAGAGTATGCTCAGATTCGTTTACCTTCCGGTGAGATTCGTCGAGTGCATGCCTTGTGCCTTGCGACCATTGGACAAGTCGGTAATTTGGATCACGAAAATATTTCACTTGGAAAAGCCGGTCGTAAGCGTTGGCTTGGCGTTCGTCCTACTGTTCGTGGTATGGCGATGAATCCAGTCGATCACCCGAATGGTGGTGGTGAAGGTAAGTCAAAGGGTGGTGGTGGACGCCAACATCTCGTCTCTCCTTGGGGACAATTGGCGAAGGGCCTAAAGACCCGTAAAAAACAAAAGCCATCGGATCGCTTCATTGTTGAGCGCCGAAAGAAAAAGAAATAAAGTTTTATGGGACGTAGCTTAAAAAAAGGACCGTTTGTTGATGGCCATCTCTTGGCTAAAATCGACAAGATGAACTCAGCCGTTGCAAAGAAACCGATCAAAACCTGGTCGCGTCGTTCTTTAGTGACACCAGACTTCGTGGGACACACGTTTATGGTGCATAACGGAAAGATTTTTAATTCAGTATATGTGACTGAAAATATGGTTGGACATCGTCTCGGAGAATTCTCTCCGACACGTACCTTCAAGCGTCACGGAAGTCACACAGAAAAAGTAGCGAAATAGTCGCATGCTTTTTTCAATCCACTGCTGGCAGGGATTGTTAAAATTACTATTCATCGGTGTAGTGCTTGTGGCTACCCCAGTTGAGGCAGAGTCTTCAACTGAACGTTCTTTGAAACAGGAGAGAGAAACAGATCGCATCGAGCGACTGGAAAAACATCTCAAGGCCACTCAGGAGAGTCTTATGCTCTCAAACTCAGAGGTCCAGATGTGGAAACAGGCGTACGAAGAGCTTCGACTCAAAAACGAAGCGTTAGGAGTGGATGCTTTAACCGCAGATGAAAAACGGCTTCAAAACCGAGTGGTTCAAGCGGTGAAAGAGGTTTATCAAGCAGAGAAAGCGCGCCGCGATGGAGCGGGACTTTTAGAAAAATGGGTTTATACAACTCAAAGCTTGCTCAAACCAGCACAAGGGCTAGACCCTCAGCAGCGATCTGAATACGAAGCCGTTCTTCGCTCCACAAGAGAGTATCTTGAGGGGAGAGGGGCAGCACGGTTTTCCATAGGGCGTGACCTGAAAGAGGGTCAAATTCTTGATCTTAATAAAGACTTAGATTCAGTCATTATTAATCTCGGTCAAAAGCAAGAAGTCAAAATTGGAATGCCATTTCGAGTCTTTCGAGACAATCTCCTGATCGGTCGGTTAAAAGTTTTACAAGTGCGTGAGCACGTGAGCGTGGCTCTGATTGAGCGCGTAGAAAAAGGAAATGAACTGAAAATAGGCGACCGAGTCTCGGTCGCAGCGGACAAATGACTATGGAAGTAAAGTCTATTACAAAGTTTGCGCGGATCTCGGCTTTTAAAGCCCGTGAGGTTACGCGAGAAATTCAAGGTCTCCCTGTCGGGATCGCCTTGGACACACTACAATTTTCGCCGAAAAAGGCGGCTCGACTCGTGCGCAAAACGCTCACCAGTGCGATCGCCAATGCGGAGAACAATCACGGTCTACGTGCGAACAGTCTCAAGATTAAAGAGGCAGTGATCGGCGAAGGACCAACGATGAAACGTTTTCGACCCAAGGCTCGGGGTTCGGCCGGTTCGATTCGTAAGCGAACAAGCCATATTAAGATTATTTTGCAGGACCAAGCCCCTGCCGAAGAGAAAGCGGAGTAAGTCATGGGACAAAAAGTAAATCCTATTGTATTTCGTGTTGGTATTAATCGCGCCTGGCGCTCGATTTGGTACGCAAGCAAAAAAGACTATTCGACCTTCGTGGTTGAAGATTTTAAAATTCGTCAATTCATCAAGAAGAAGCTTGAGAGTGCCGCAGTTTCAAAGGTCGTGATTGAGCGTGCTGGAAACCGAGTCCGGGTGAACATTCATACCGCTCGTCCGGGTGTCGTCATTGGTCGTAAGGCCTCTGAACTCGATAAATTGAAAGAAGAGATCCGAAATGTCATCAAGACAGATCGTGATATTTTGATCGATGTCAAAGAGATCAAGAATCATGAGACGGATGCTCAATTGGTGGCGGAAAATATCGCTCTCCAAATTGAACGCCGTATCTCTTATCGTCGAGCTATGAAGAAATCGATGCAACTTGCAATGGACATGGGAGCTGAAGGAATTCGTATCCGTGCTGCAGGTCGTCTCAATGGTGCTGAAATCGCCCGCGTTGAGCGTATGATGGAAGGCAGAGTTCCTCTCCATACTCTCCGTGCAAACATCGATTACGGCTTTGCCGAAGCGATGACAATTGCAGGAAAAATTGGTGTAAAAGTTTGGGTTTGCCGCAAACCCGAGGCCGCTGTGGAGGCGGTCTCCTAATCACAGAGGTGGGCTATGGCATTAATTCCGAGTCGTGTAAAATATCGTAAAATGCAACGGGGAAGCCGTAAAGGTTTCGCCACTCGCAATAACAAAATTGATTTTGGTTCTTTTGCGCTTCAAACATTGGATCGCGGATGGATTCCGAATACTCAAATCGAAGCCGCTCGTGTTGCGATCACTCGTAACATGAAACGTAAAGGAAAGCTTTGGATCCGAGTATTCCCTGATAAATCGATCACAAAACGTCCTCCTGAAACTCGAATGGGTAAAGGAAAAGGAAATCCAGAAATCTGGGTCGCCGTTGTGAAGCCGGGGAATATCTTGTTTGAACTCGATGGACTTCCAGAGTCAATTGCTCGTGAGTCCTGTCGTCTTGCTGCGGCAAAGCTTGCTGTGAAGACCCGCTTCATCGCTCTTCAAGGGAGACTTCAATAACATGAAAATCGCCGAAATATCAAATTTAACAGATGTCGAACTTGCCTCAAAACGTCAAGAAACACGACAAGAACTTTTTAATCTTCTTCAGCAAAAAGTGACTTCTCAATTGGAGAAGCCTTCGCGCATTAAAGATTTAAGAAAAACAGTGGCACGGATTGAAACGATCCTCTCCGCTCGTAAAAATAAGGCAGCAAAATCTGCCTAAAGAGAAGGTAATCGTATGAGTGAAACTGTTCAAGTAGAGAAGCCCGTTGCGATCAAGCACCGTAAGGAACGTACCGGAATCGTTGTTTCCGATAAGATGGCAAAGACGATCGTCGTTGAAGTCACACGTCGTGTTCCACATCCTCGCTACAAAAAAATTATTAAACGTTCATCTCGTTTTTATGCTCATGATGAGCAAGGCCAAGCCAAAGAGGGAAATACGGTTCTCATTCGTGAGACACGTCCCTTGAGCCGCCTCAAACGTTGGGAACTCGTGGAAATCGTCAAAAAATAAGGTGACGTTATGGTACAAATTCGTTCATGGCTCGATGTAGCCGATAATTCAGGTGCGCGACGCGCGACGATGATTGGTGTGATTGGAAAAGGAAAGTCCCTTCACGCAGGTATTGGTGATGTGATCACTGCCACAATCAAAGAAGCAGCGCATGATGGTACGGTTAAAAAAAGTGAAGTGGTTCGCGCGGTGATCGTTCGAACACGGAATCAAATCAAACGTAACGATGGTTCTTGCGTTCGTTTTGATAGTAATGCGATTGTGATTATCGACAAGGATAACAATCCTCGCGGAACTCGTATTTTTGGACCTGTTGCACGTGAATTACGTGATAAAAATTTCATGAAAATTGTCTCATTGGCACCGGAGGTCATCTAATTATGGCTAAACGTAAAGCGAAACTTGCACCTGGTGCAGTTCATGTCAAAGCGGGCGAAGAAGTGGTCGTGCTTTCGGGTACCTACCGTGGTCGCCGTGGAAAAGTTCTTCAAGTGATCCGCAATAAAAATCGCGTGATCGTCGAGGGGATCAACCTCGTTAAGAAATCAGTTCGTAAAAGTCAACAAACGCCTGAAGGTGGTTTTCAAGAAAAGGAAGGAACTCTTCCCTCTTGTAAAGTCATGCTTGCCTCCCGATTTGATGCAAGTAAGCGCCGCACAAAAGCGGTCGAGAAGAAGGCCTAAGGAAATTATATGGCGACTCAATCCTTTATGCTCAAACACTACCGGGAAAAAGTAGTTCCATCGATGATGGAATCCCGGAAGTATAAGAATCCTCATCAAATCCCGAAGATCACGAAAGTGGTTCTCAATACTTGCGTCGGTTCTAGCCAAGATATCAAAGCCGCTCTTGAAGATGCGGTACGTGATATCACCCTCATTACGGGTCAAAAACCGGTAAAGACAGTCACCCGCAAGGCGATTTCAAATTTTAAGACTCGTCAAAATCAAGAGATCGGATGTCGAGTGACTCTCCGGGGTCAAATGATGTATGACTTCTTGGGACGTCTCATCAATATGGCGCTTCCTCGTATTCGTGATTTCCGTGGAACTTCTCCACGTGCTTTTGACGGACGTGGAAACTACACTCTTGGAGTTAAAGATCACACGATTTTTCCGGAAATTGAACTTGATAAAGTAAAACGTAACCTCGGTATGGACGTGACGATTGTCACGACAGCCCCAACGAATGCGGAAGCCAAAGAGCTTTTGAGTCTCATGGGCGTTCCGTTCTCGGATCAGAAAAAAGGACAATAAGCGTATGGCTACGAAAGCATGGATCGCAAAACAAAAGCGTAAACCGAAATTCTCAGTTCGCGCTTATAACCGATGCAAAATCAGCGGACGTAAACGTTCTTATATCCGTAAATTCGGCGTGAGCCGTATGCAATTCAGAGAGCTCGCCTCCCGAGGTGAACTTCCTGGTGTCACCAAAGCAAGCTGGTAAAAAAGTATGCAAACAGACCCTCTTAGTGATTTTTTAACGACGCTTCGTAATGCGTCTCGCAGTTCTAAAAAAGAATGTGTGATTCCTTATTCCCGCCTTAAAAGCGATGTGGCTCATGTCTTGAAAAAAGAAGGCTACATCCTCGAGGTTGAAACGATCAAAACCGAGAAAGCAAAACCTTCTCTCAAGGTCACACTTCGTTTTTCAGGAAAAGCACCGGCCTTTGCAGATCTTAAACGAGTGAGCAAACCTGGACTTCGTCGCTATGTCGATGTCGACTCCATCCCCCGAGTTCTCGGCGGAATGGGTGTTGCGATTCTTTCGACCCCGAAAGGTGTACTTTCTGGTCACGAAGCGAAAAAGCAAAACGTAGGGGGCGAACTCCTACTTACCGTGTACTAAACATATGTCGAGAATTGGAAATAAACTCATTTCAGTACCTGATAAGGTGAAAATCACCATCAGTGGATCTAACGTGGTTGTCGAAGGACCGAAAGGTAAGTTACAACATGTAATGCCTTCAGCAATTGCTGCCTCTTTTGAAAATAAGACCGTTGTTGTTAAAAACATCGGAACTGAGCGAACCGATAAAGCCTTGCATGGTCTCACTCGTAGTCTTATCAACAATATGGTTGAAGGGGTCAATGCCGGTTTCACCAAGAAACTTGAGATTCATGGCGTTGGTTTTAAATCGAACGTTCAAGGAAAGATCTTAAATCTCTCCCTTGGCAAATCTCATCCAATCAACTATGAGATTCCTGAAGGAATCAAAGTCACTGTCACGGACAACACGCAAATCGCGGTTGAAGGAATTGACAAACAACTCGTCGGTGCCGTTGCCGCCGATATTCGTCGCTACTATCCTCCTGAGCCTTATAAAGGTAAAGGGGTTCGATATAGTGGAGAGCAAATCCGCCGTAAGGCCGGTAAGACTGCTCAAAGTAAGTAATAGAGGACTATCAATATGTCAAAAATGAATGGTAAGCAAAAGCGCCAGCGGTTGCATGTTCGTCTCCGCAACAAGGTCTCCGGTTCAACCGTACGCCCTCGTCTCAGCGTCAATTTCACTGGTCAGCATATCTACGCTCAAATCATCAATGATGAAGTGGGAAAAACTCTGGTGAGTGTATGTAGTACTGAAAAAACGCTCAAATCGAGCAATATTCGTCCCAATATCACTGGGGCTGAAAAGATCGGCAAGCTCATCGCTGAGCGAGCCAAAGCCAAGAAAATCGAATCCGTCGTGTTTGATCGCGGTGGTTTCCGCTACCATGGTAAAGTAAAAGCCTTGGCGGATGCTGCACGTTCCGGTGGAATTAACTTTTAAGAAAACCTATGGCAGACGATAAAGCAATCCAAGCACCCGCAGTAAATACGACCGCCGCAGCTCCTGCAGCCGCACCTCATTCTGGTTCCCGTGGTCATGATAATCGTGGTGGAGACCGCCGAGGCGGTGGTGGTGGCGGTGGAAATCGCCGACGTGGCCCTCGTCAAGACCGAGATGGCGAAGGAAAATCAGATCTTTTTGAAAAAGTAGTTTCTGTCAATCGTTGCGCAAAGGTCGTTAAAGGCGGACGCCGTTTCAGCTTCAGTGCCCTTTTAGTGGTTGGAGATCGTAATGGTAAAGTCGGAATTGGCTTTGGTAAAGCGAATGAAGTTTCCGAGGCTGTTCGTAAGGCCACGGAAGCGGCAAAAAAGCGAATGGAAAACTTTCCGCGTCGTGAAGGAACAATTCCTCACGAAGCACTGGGAGTATTTGACGGAGCTCGAGTTCTCTTGCGTCCGGCCTCTCCTGGAACTGGTTTGATCGCAGGAGGCGTTGTTCGTTCTGTGATCGAAGCGGCTGGATTACGTGACGTGATGACAAAATCACTTGGATCGAGCACCCCTTCTAACGTCGTTCGTGCGACGCTCGATGCGTTGCGCCAACTCCGGTCCCAAGATACTATTTTAAAACTTCGCGGTCGTACCGTTCGAGCGAAGACACCCAAAGCAGATAAAGCCGAAAAAGTGGCTGCATCCGCTGCTTAATCGAATCTATAAATTAGAGGATCTCCTATGAGACTGCATGATATTAAACCTCGTCCCGGCGCTACTCATCGTGTTAAACGATTGGGTTGTGGTGAATCTTCAGGCCACGGTAAAACCAGTGGTAAAGGACATAAAGGTCAAAAAGCCCGTTCGGGTGGTAGCCTTCGACTCGGATTTGAAGGAGGTCAAATGCCTCTTATCCGTCGTATCCCTAAGCGTGGTTTTAATAATAAAAATTTCAAAATTTCTTACGCTCCGGTCAATTTGACGGACCTCAACAGCTTTGAGGGAGTGATCGATGAAGTGGCACTTCGCCAAGTCGGACTCGTCAATGGACCTTGGAATGGTGTCAAAATTCTCGGAACAGGGGATCTTAAAAAGAAGGTTTCAGTGAAGGTCAACGCTATTAGCGTTGTGGCTCGCGAGAAGATTGAAAAGTTAGGTGGCTCAGTCGAATTGATTGCTAAAAAAGCCAACGCTAAAAAGAAATAAGTTTAATTTAAGTTTAAAAGGCTCTCGCTTCCATGTTCTCCGCTTTCACAAATTGTTTTAAAATTCCTGAGTTACGTCAACGTATTCTCTTCACGCTCTGCATGATCGTGATTGTACGAATTGGCGCAGCGATTCCTTGCCCTGGAGTGAACTCCGTGGTTTTGGGTGAATTCTTTAAGACAGTGGTCGATAAGCAAGGTCAGGCAAGTGTTGTCGGTCTTTTCAATCTTTTTAGTGGAGGAGCGCTTGAAAATTGTGCGCTTTTTTCCTTGGGAATTATGCCTTACATCAGTGCAAGTATTATGATGCAGTTGATGACGGCGATCATGCCGCAACTCGGCAAACTTGCTCGTGAAGAGGGAGGTCGGGTTAAGATCAATCAGTACACACGTTTGATGGCGGTCGCGCTTTGCGTTTTTCAAGGATACATGATGGCGGCGAGTTTTGAGAATCCCTCCAAGATTCCGATGCTTGCTGGAATTGAGGGGATCATTGCTCAATATGGCGATTTAGTTCCGAATAAGGGGTGGATCTTTCGTTTAACGACCGTGATTAATCTTGCGGCGGGAACAATGTTCCTGATGTGGCTTGGGGATCAAATCACTGAAAAGGGAATTGGGAATGGAATCTCGGTCGTGATCACGGTCGGTATTTTAGCACGTCTTCCATCCGCATTAGTTCAACTCCTTCAAACTTTCCATATTGGGAGCGATCAAGGTCCCTCTCCTTTAATTATTCCTTTAATGCTCCTATTTTTGTTTGGCGTGATTGCGGCGACGATTGCGATTACACAAGCACAGCGAAAAATTCCGGTTCAATATGCCAAACAGGTTCGTGGGAATCGAATTTTTGGCGGTCAAAGTTCTTTTCTTCCGCTGAAGGTAAATTACTCGGGAGTGATGCCGATTATTTTTGCTCAATCTCTTTTAATTTTTCCTTCGATGATCATTGGATTTCTTTTTCCGACCTCTCCGACAGCAAAGCATATTAGTGATTTAATTGTGAACGGATGGCTTCACTACGTTCTCTATGTTCCGATGATTCTTTTCTTCGCCTATTTCTGGGTGGCGACCCAATTTAATCCGGTTCAAATTGCCGATGAACTCAAGAAAAATGGGGGTTTTATTCCAGGGATTCGTCCCGGTCAAGGAACGGCTCAATTTCTTGAATTTTCAATGACACGTTTGACTCTTGCGGGGGCTATTTTCTTGATCATATTAGCGATTTTGCCGATGTCTGTTCAATCGTGGATGGGAGTGCCGAGTATTACGGCTCAGTTTTTCGGTGGAACAAGTTTGTTAATTATGGTGGGTGTTGTTTTGGATACCATGCGTCAAATGGAGACATTTTTATTGCAACGTCATTATGATGGATTTTTGAAAAAGGGAAAGTTGAGAGGTCGTAGTACAGCGAATGTCGCTCAAGAGGGCTCTCCTTTGACTCCTGATACCGCAATATGGATTTATGTGTTCGTTGGAATGTTAGTGATCGCTGGAGTGGTCATATCGCTTATTAAGAAATAAGAAGGTATACCCCCGGTGATTTCGATCAAGACACCCAAAGAAATCGATTGTATGAGACGCAGCGGCCGTATGGTTGCTGAGATTCTGGAAGAGGTACGGCAGTATATTCAGCCGGGTTTGACGACAAGAGAAGTTGACTTGCAAGCCGCTGAATTGATGAAGAAGAGAAAAGTAAAGAGTGCTTTTCTTGGCTATCGTGGCTTTCCAGGAAATATCTGCATCGGCGTGAATGAGGAAGTGGTTCACGGAATTGGGAGTTCCCGTCGGATTCAGTACGGGGATATTGTGAAGATCGATATTGGCATTGTGGTGGACGGTTGGATCGGAGACACGGCGACGACCGTCGCCGTGGGGATGGTCTCACCGGAAATGACAAAGTTAATGATCTCGACCGAAGAGTCACTTCGATTGGGAATCCAAGCGGCACGCGCTGGGAATCGAGTAGGGGATATATCCGCTGCGGTAGAGACTCAAGCGATCAAAGATGGTTTTAGTGTTGTTCGGGAGTTTGTGGGTCATGGAGTGGGGCGAAAGCTTCACGAAGAGCCGCAAGTTCCGAATTTCGGTTCACGAAATGCAGGTCCTAAGCTGAAGCCGGGGATGACCATTGCGATTGAGCCGATGATTAATATGGGGCGGTCGGAGGTTCGTATCCTTGCAGATGGATGGACCGTCGTTGCGCGGGATGGGAAGCCGTCCTCTCATTACGAACATATGGTTTTAATTCGAGAAGAAGGGGAAGCGGAGATTTTGACATGTCGCGAGGCGATTGCTTTAACGTAATTGCTGAGGTGGTGGAGGTAACTCCCCAGAAGATGGTTAGGATTGAGCTTTCGAACGGGCATCAGCTCTGGGGGCATACCTCAGTGCGGGAGCGCGAAAAAGTGATAAAGTTGTTGCCAGGGGATAAGGTTTCTGTAGTCTTGTCCCCTTACGATTTGAGCCAAGGAAGAATGATCCTAGGCGAAAAATAAGGAAAAATAAGATGAAAGTGAGAGCCTCGGTAAAACGTCGAACTGCGAACTGCCAACTGGTACGTCGTCGCGGTCGTATTTACATCATCAACAAGAAAGATCCCCGCTTGAAACAGCGTCAAGGATAAAGAGAGAAAAGCTATGCCACGATTACTTGGTGTCGACATCCCTGGAGAAAAACGCATTGAAGCGTCACTCCCTTATATTTACGGTATTGGACCTACCCGTGCCAAACAAGTTTTGGAACAGGCGGAGATTGATCCGAATATCCGTGCAAAAGATCTGACCGATCAACAGCTCAATCGCATTATTCAAGCGATTCAAGAAAACAAGTTTGTGATTGAGGGCGATCTTCGCCGTGATATCCAACAAAATTTAAAACGTCTTCAGGCGATCAACTGTTACCGTGGCATCCGTCACCGTCGTAGTCTTCCTGTTCGTGGTCAACGGACTTCCACGAATGCCCGTACTCGTAAAGGTCCTCGTAAGACAGTCGGTGTACAACGGAACAAGGACGCAAAGAAGGGTAAAGTATAACCCTTTCGGAAATCCCGAAAAAATTATACCAGGAGTTTTTCTATGGCAGAAGTTAAAGATAAAAAGCCGAAGGGCACAAAAGCGGAAAAGAAGCCCGCTGAAGCAGCAGCCCCTAATCCCGCCGATCTCTCACTTGATCCTAATGTGATCGAGAAGATTAAGATCGTGAAGGCCAAGGGAAGTAAGAACATTCATCAAGGGATTGTTCATATTCAAGCCTCATTCAATAACACGCTCGTGACGATCACAGATCTTTCCGGAAATGTTCTTGGATGGTCAAGCGCTGGAAAATGTGGATTCCGTGGATCGAAGAAATCGACCGCCTATGTGGCACAAGTCGTTGCACAAGATGCTTGCCGCCAAGCCATGGGGCATGGGTTGAAGGAGGTTTCAGTTCGCGTGAAGGGACCTGGGACCGGACGTGAGTCTGCGATTCGCGCCCTTCAAGCAATTGGATTGGAAGTGACTTTGATTACCGATGTCACCCCGATTCCTCACAACGGATGTCGCCCTCGTAAGCAACGTCGAGTTTAATTTTGAGAAAAGAAGTTTAGGAGAAGAGATATGGCACGTTATACTGGTCCCCGTCAAAAAAAGAGTCGTCGTTATGGAGTGGCTCTCTTTGGTCCTTCCAAAGCATTGGAACGTCGTAATTTTCCCCCTGGTGTTCATGGGGAAAAAGGAAACCGTAAGAAATCAGATTTCGCAACAGGATTGGCTGAGAAACAAAAGCTTCGTATTATGTACGGACTTTTGGAGCGTCAATTTCGCGGCTATTTTGAAGAGGCCGCTCGTCGCCGTGGTGTGACCGGTTTAAATCTTCTTCAAATTCTTGAATTGCGTTTGGATAATGTTGTTTATCGTCTTGGATTTGCGAACAGTCGCCGTGCCGCTCGTCAAATGGTGACTCATGGTCACATTAAAGTAAACGGACGCAAAGCAAACTCTCCCTCTTTCCAAACAAAACCTGGAAATATTATTGAAGGGAAACCCACTCCAACAACTCAAAGAATGGTCACAAAAGGTCTCGAGTTAACTCAGATCGCACCGGTTCCTGAGTGGTTGACTGTTGATAAAGAGCATTTTAAAGGTGAAGTCAAACGAGTTCCAAGTCGCGAAGAGATCGCGCCAATCGTCAACGAGCAGCTCGTTGTTGAATTCTACTCACGATAATTTTCGAGTTTAAAACCCGAATAATCCCAAGATAAAGGAGTTAATCATGCCCATTCGTTTAGGTCGTTTTGAAATGCCGAATCGCCTCCAAAAAGAGGAATCGACAGCGACACCCACATATGCAAAATTTGTTGCAGAACCATTTGAGGCCGGATACGGCCATACTCTCGGAAATTCATTACGCCGAGTGTTACTCTCTTCATTAGAAGGGGCTTCAATTAGTTCAATCAAGATTGATGGTGCGATGCATGAATTTGCTTCGATTCCTGGGGTGGTTGAAGATGTTGTTGATATCGTTTTAAATCTGAAGAAAGTTCTTTTCAAAATGCCGAGTCGTGAGCCTCGTGTGTTTTTCTTGAGCGTCAATAAAGAGGGAGCTGTTACGGCTGCCGATATCAAGATTGATGCCGGAGTTGAATTGGTAAATCCAGATCAATTGATTTGTACGATTGATAAGAAAATCAAATTTGAGATGGAAATTGAAGTGAAGGTTGGACGTGGGTATTGCCCTGCGGATTTCAACAAACGTGCCGATCAAGCGATTGGGGTGATTCCGATCGATTCTCTTTTCTCTCCTGTCAGAAAAGTGAAATATGCGGTTGATAATACCCGTGTTGGTCAACGTACGGATTACGACAAGCTCATTTTGGAAGTATGGACCGATGGTCGTATTACTCCGGATGATGCGTTGCTTCAAGCCTCTGCGATTTTACGTCATCACCTCGATATCTTTGTTCACTTTAACGAAGAGCCGATCGAGTTTGAAGAGAGCAAGCAGTCCGTTAGCCAAGAGGATAGTAAACTCAAGAAGCTCCTTAATATGAGCGTGAATGAGATTGAACTTTCTGTTCGTGCTGCGAACTGTCTTAACAATGCAAACATTACCACGGTGGGTCAGTTGGCATTGAAGAGCGAAGCAGAGATGCTCAAGTATCGTAATTTCGGTAAAAAATCTCTCAATGAGATCAAAGACAAGCTCACACAGCTCGGTCTCTCCTTGGGAATGAAACTCGACGCCAACCTGATTGAAGGTTCGGTTTCAGAACCCGCCCTCAACTAAAGCGTTATTCCTGTAGGATTCTCCCATGAGACACAATGTTAAAACTCCAAAACTCGGACTTGAGTCCAAGCATCGCGAATCTTTGATTTCGAACTTGGCTTGCAGCCTGATTAAAAACAAACGTATTAAGACTACCTTGGCCAAGGCCAAGGCCTTGCGCCCCTTTGCAGAAAAGATGGTGACACTTGGTAAAAAAGGAACATTGCATCATCGTCGTTTGGCGATTGCCCGTTTAAGACAACGGGATGCGGTGCATCAACTTTTTGCTGAAATTGCTCCTAAGTTTCAAGATCGTAAAGGGGGTTACACCCGCATCTTGAAGTTGGGTCAACGCCAATCCGATTCCGCCAAGATGGCTTTCATCGAGTGGGTTGATTATCAAGTGGATGCTGAGATCGTGACGGCTCCGGTTGAAAAGACAGCCGAGAAGAAATAAGCGATTTTAGAAATTGAATTTAAAAAGCGGTTGAGATTTCGGTCTCAGCCGCTTTTTCGTTTTAGAGGGGGAAGTCGGAGATCTGTTTCGCTGAGTGACTCCGTTGTAGGTCTCTTTGGATCTTTAGATTTGATTTAATCTGAGTGATGTGAAAAACTGTCGAGGTGAAAAAAAATCAGTTCGAGATCGACTAAAAGAGTCTCTGAACGACGAAGATGAAGCGATTTTAACCTAGAAAAAGCAGTTGGAACCACAGAATACACAGAACACACTGAAAATTAAGAACTTAGAAAAATTAAGTTGTTCACCCGTTGGGTGATTCAAAAAACCGAATAGATTTAACATAAATTCTTCTTTCTGTGTATTTTGTGTCCGTCAGCTGACGGATCTGTGGTTAAATCATCTGCTGTGTTTAGGTTCAAATTACCGGAATGACAGCAGTTTAGAAAAATCATGATTTTAGATCTCATTCAATGGGCTCAAAAAGGGGCAGAGGCTCAGGAGCAGGGAAGGCTTCAGGAGGCACTGCAATTCTATGAGCAAGCGATGGGGATCGATCCGACCTTGCCAGGGCTTGCTTCCAATGTCGGAGTGGTGTTAACCGATCTTGGCGAGTTCACCAAAGCGGAGAGGATTTTTGAGGAGGCCATTGCCTTGGAGCCGGAGAATTACGCCGTCTGGAATAATCGAGGGAATCTCTGGAAAAAACAACAACAGTGGAGTTGGGCGATTGAGGATTACTCCCACGCGATCTCCTTAAAGGGGGATTATGTCCATGCGATTTATAATCGAGGCTCTGTTTTCTTTGCGTTAGATCGTTTAGTGGAATCGGAACAAGATTTAAGAAGAGCGGTTGAACTTGATCCGAGTTATTCTAAGGCTTGGGTTAATTTAGGGGAGGTTGTTTGGGAGTTGAATCGTGCCGATGAAGCTCTCTCCTTTTTTGAGCGAGCGATTCACGTGGATGGAGAAAATGCGGAGGCGCATTGGAATCGAGCCCTTTGGTATTTGTGGAAAGGGGACTATTTAAAGGGGTGGTCGGAGTATGAATGGCGTTGGGCGCTTCCAGGAATTCCGGAGTTTTATCCCGATATTCAACCGTGGCGAGGGGAGAGGGAGGTTCACCTCCTGGTCTATGCGGAACAAGGCTTTGGTGATACGATCCAATTCTCGCGTTTTTTAAAGGAGACTCGAAGTCGAGTGAGGGCGATGACGGTGGATGTCCAGGATTCGCTTTTACCATGGCTTCGTGACTACTATCCGGAGATTCATTTTGTCCGATCGACCGAGATTCCCAAAGAGGTGACGCATCGTGTGGCGTTACAGTCATTGCCGTTAGTTCTTGGGGTTTCAAGGCCTGTTTGGATCGATGGAGATCAAAAAGATCGCTCTAACGTTCCTCCTCAAAAAATCGGCTTTTGTTGGTCGGGGAGTGCGGTCGATTTACGGAGACGTATTCCTTTAGAACAATGGAAACCGTTATTTGAAATTCAAGGAATCGAGTGGATTAGTTTTCAGTCGGGAAGTGCAGCTCAAGAGTTAAAAAGAGAGCAACCCCAGTTATTAGATCTAGGGTGTGGGTTTCAAAACTTCAAAGAGACGGCAGAGGCTTTAGCGAAAGTCGATTGCGTCGTGACGATCGACACCGCGCTGGCTCATTTGGCGGGAAGCGTTGGGAGACCGACTCTTTTACTACTGCCGCACGTGGCCGATTGGCGCTGGGGGGCAGAGGGGGAGCGATCTGACTGGTATCCAAGCGTGCGTTGTTTCAGACAGAAGAATCGAGGGGATTGGAAAGAGGTAATCGAGCGAGTGAGGCTTGAATTGTGTTAGTTTAAAACTTTTCTGCTTCTTGACCGTTTCGGGAATTTCTTCATTTTAAGGCCGTGAATCGACCTCGCTTTATTACCTTTGAAGGGCCGGAGGCTTGTGGAAAATCGACGCAGATCGAGCGTCTTCAGAGGCGACTGCAGGCTCGTAGTGAAAAGGTGCTTCTTACTCGTGAGCCGGGAGGGACGCCATTGGGAGAATCGATTCGACATCTTTTAAAGCACGCCCCCGAAGGGGCCTCGGCAACGCCAGAGGCTCAGTTACTGCTTTTTGCCGCAAGTCGCGCCCAGATCGTGAGAAAGGTGATTCGCCCTTTTTTAGAGCAAGGGGGATGGGTTTTATGCGATCGCTTCTGTGATTCAACAGTGGTTTTTCAAGGCGTGGCGGGGGGACTGGGAGAGGCTTTGGTTTCTCAGGTGAATGGGGTGGCGATGGGGGATTGTCTCCCGGGATTGACGCTGTTACTTGATATTCCGGTGGAGGAGTCGTTGCGCCGCCTAAAACTTCGATCCAGGCCGGAGGGTGAGTTGGATCATTTTGATGATCAATCGATCGATTATTTTAAGAGGGTGAGAGCCGGGTATTTGTCGTTAGCTGAAAGAGAGCGTTTGCGGATTCATCGATTGGAGGGGATGCTTCCAGTGGATGAGGTCGAAAAAAATATTTGGGAGCGAGTGAGTTATGCCTTTTCAATCCAGTGAGATTATCGAGCGTTTTGAGGCCGGGTTACGGGAGCGGCGACTGGCTCATGCTTATTTGGTGACGGGGTCGAATCGAGATCAAGTTTTGGGGCTAGTCGAGCATCTTGCCGATTTAGTCTTGGGGGTTTCTCATCAAGATCATCCTGATTTCTATAAGATTCAACCGGAATCTAAATCACGACGAATTCGAATTGAACAGATTCGAGATTTGGAGCGGTCGCTTTATTTGAAGGCGATGAAGTCGGAGTATAAAGTGGCGGTCATTTTAGATGCGGATCGAATGTGTTTGGGTCAGGCAGAGGCGGCGAATGCTTTTTTAAAGACCTTGGAGGAGCCTCCTGTCAAAACGATCTTATTTCTGACTTCAACCCAACCTCAGGGATTGCTGGCGACGATTATCTCTCGTTGTATTCGGCTGGATCTCGTCACCGATGAGGTGACGAATCCGCAAAACGATGCGATTTGGAGTGAGTTTATCGAGGGGTGGAAAGCGGTCACTGGGGCTCCTTCCATTCGTGCCTATCGACGGACACAGCTCTTATTAGAGCTATTTGCACAGCTTAGAGAGCGCGTTCAAGAGTCTTTTGAAGGGGCGATGAAAGAGGCGGAGGATGAGGAGAGTGAGAATGCGGTGAAGGCCTTGATTGAATCGGAATTTTTAAGTTCCCGGGGAGAACTCATGATTCAACTTCAGCAATGGATCTGGAGAGGTTCCTTGGATGAAGCGGGAACTCCACAGAATACAGAGGCCGTTAAGGGATTGCTCCTGCTTTCGGAACTTCAAAATACATTGCAAACGAATGTCGATGCCGGTCTCTCCATTGAACGCACGATGCTTGCGATGGAAGGGGCGATCGTTTCGGGATGGAAATAGGAGCCTCAAAATAAAATTAATTTCACAGGTAAAATCGAAGCGGGGGATTGAAATTCTAAAACAGGTTGAATTTTATCCTGAATATCCTGTCGATCGATGTTAAACCTCCCCGATCTTATCTTTATCTTTAATTTTTTTGAATCTGCTCAATGACCCATCGAGCGCCTTCGAAAATCCAGAGGGCAACTTGTTGATAGCAATGGAGAGAGTGTGCTCCAAATGTTTTGATCATCGGAAGGAATTGAATCGTCGGAGAGACGAGAACGAGAGAGGCAAAAATTAAGATGAGATTAATTCCAAGAATAACAATCAGGGAGAAGAAGGTTCCTTGACTCCTCAGATCACTTTGGCCGTAGAGAATCATTTGAATCGTAAAGCAGAGATGAAAGGCCCAGGTGAATCCGAGTCCTGCATAGAAGAGCCAGGTGTAAGGGTCGAGGGGAGTATAGAAATCGATTGAGATCCAGAGCATCGTCCAGATAAGGGTGTAGAGCGGAATAAAGTAGGGGGAAAGGGCGATGAACCAGTTGATCACATCTGATTTAATGTGACCCCCTTCGCTCGTGACTCGGAAGTCAAAAACTTTTCCTCCAGAGAGATAGACCGCCCAAGCGTGGGTTAGTTCGTGTCCGAGGACGTAGACCCAAAGGGTTTTGGGGAGTGTGAAAAAAAGAAGAATGAGTAAGGAAAAGCCGCCACAAAAACTTCCGAACCAGAGCGTTCTCCATTCGGAAGTCGGCGCCCAAATCAGGAAAAGATCGTTGAGCGTCCAGAGTTGGGCGGCGATCAAAGGGGTCAGTAAAAGAGCGATTAAAAATTTCAACCATTTCACAGCTTGACTTCCTAGAGCCAGTTCCCCACCCTGTCCAATCTCAAAATTATGCCAAATACTCGCTCAGCCGCTAAACAAGCCCGCTCCTCGGTTCGCCGACGCGGTCAGAACGCATCCGTAAAATCTAAAGTGAAGAATACCGATAAGGGAATTCGTCAGCTCGTCACCTCTGGTAAAAAAGAGGAGGCCGCCAAGAAACTCTCTGAGTTTCAATCCGTTTTGGATAAGGCCGTCAAGAGCAAGGTGATTCACGCCAACAAAGCGGCTCGTCATAAGAGCCGAATTGTAGCACTTCTCAAAAAGTAATTCACATGGATTCTGCTCCTTCTCCCCGAAATCATTCGGAAAGTGGGATGCAGGTCTGCGTTCGTATCATTTTTAAAGGGTCGCGTTTTTTACGAAATGCGACCCTTCTTCGTTGCCCCGTTTGTGGGACACAGCCGCTCTTTGTCTCGTTAAATCGGGTGAAGAGTCTCTATGATTGGTCCACCCCCCTCGACGGTTGCTCCAAATGTGGTTTTCCCTACGATCGAGAGGTCGGTTATTTTCTTTTTGCCGTCTGGTCCTTTTCCTATCTTTCGAGTGTTTTGATAGGATTCGCCGTTTATTTAGCTCTGAGTGTTTTTACGGGCTGGGGATTTAATGGAAAATTGTCATTTACAATCGGAGTGATGTTTTTCACGGGCGTACTTTTTTTGAGACATGCGAAGGCTTATTTTATCGCCTTAGATCATTTTTTAGATCCGCATGAGAAGAGTGCTCCCTAAGAGAATTGTAGTTATTGCCCTATTTTACTCATTAGAATAAATATAGATCGATCCTCCTTTTTTTAGCAAAAATCAGCTTGTAACCCTTTTAGATCTCTTTATCACATCTGTTCATGAAATCTCCCCTTTATCAAGGAGCAATACTCCTCATCCTAACCTCTGGAATTCTACAGGCGAGCGAGCCCAAGACGGGGACCTTGATCCAGTTTGGGGCCTTGGGTGGCTGGGTCGTTTATACCTCCTACAAAGTGATCCGCAGTCTGATCAAAAAACGATAACCCCCTCCACTGTAGACCTTTCCCCCCCCGTGAAAACCGATTTAAAACCAAGATTTGGATTAACCGCCACTCCCTGCGTGATAACGCAATTAAAACGGGAATCAAATTGGAGAGCCGAGGGTAGGCAACCAGAAGCGGGGGTGAGAAGGGGCTTCGTAGGTTCGACAAATCTCGCCAAGGGGATAAAATTCATTTTTAACCGCTTATTGGCTCTTATCGGCACTCATTTAAAGAAGCCGAATAGCCTGCTAGCTGGAGAGCTCGATCACTTAAATCCATTTTTCACCGCAAAGGACGCCGAGTTCCGCAGAGGTTTAAAGGCAATTTTAAACCACTTATCTACACTCATTAGCACTAATCAAAACCCCAAAAACAGTGAAAATTTCGATCTTGATCGAAATCAAAGCGATGAAAAAAACGATCTTCACAAACGCGTTTGTGAGAGTCGTTTGTTGCATC
>CAMCYL010000030.1 GCA_945883905.1 Akkermansia muciniphila
TTCGCAACCGTAAGGGGTGTCTGGGAAGAGACCGTGAGGTCGAACCTACAAGCGAGACACTTAACTGAATCATCAGGCTATAATGACAATGAACTCCATCTTATGAGCATCGAAAATGCAAAAACCCGAAAGCCGAGCCGCTACCTAGACGGCGAAGGCTGTCAGGATCCTACAACCCCTAATCGTTATGGATGGATCAACGTTCGGGCGGTGTCAGCGGAGATAGCATGATGAGAAAGGACGCTGGAGAAAGACGGGAGATCTCGTTGGACGGAGGGAAGACCTCAGGCAACCGTACAATGCCGCAAGCGGCAAAGGCGGAAGTTGTTCAGGGAGAAGTCGGACGACCTCGTAGTAGTGAGGAAGCTCCTGTAATGGGAGTGGAGCGAAGGGGGTCGAGTTGTGTGAGAGCGAAAGAAGCAAGCGGAGAACGGGGTGATGGGTCGAGAGATCTACCAACGCCTACGGAACCTGAGAAGGAGACGAGAGTTCAGAAGTTGCAACAGACGCTGTATCGGCAGGCGAAGAAGAATCCAAAATGGAAAGCGTGGAGTCTGTACGGAGAATTACAATGTCTTCAAATCCTCGAAGAGGCAATGAGGCGAGTGATCTCAAACAGAGGGGGAGCTGGAGTGGATGGGTTAAGTACGCAGGATCTGATAGAAGAGCCTGATCTGCAAGATCGATTGATCCAAAGGATTAAGCAGGAACTTAAAGAGAGAGCGTATCGACCAAGCCCGATTCGTCGGGTGTATATCCCGAAGGCGGATGGGAAGCAAAGACCTCTGGGAATACCGACGGTAAAAGACAGGGTAATCCAGACAGCGATGATGATCATCATCGAGCCGATCTTTGAAGCAGACTTTCATGAGGAGAGTTACGCTTATCGACCAAAACGAAAGGCGCAAGAAGCCGTACAATCGATCAAGGAGGGGATCTTGAGTGGCAGACACGAAATCGTGGATGCTGATTTAAGTGGATACTTTGATTCGATCCCGCACCGGGAGCTCATGAAGCTCGTTGCAAAACGAGTGAATGACAAGATGATCTTAAAGCTGATCAAAGCATGGCTTCGAGCAAGAATCGTGGAGGAAGACCCGAAGAGCGGAAAGAAAACAAGCTATCCGAACGATCAAGGAACGCCGCAAGGAGGAGTGATCTCTCCTCTATTGGCGAACTTGTATTTGGATGGATTGGATAAGATCGTGAATTCGGGAAAGAAGTTCAAAGCCAAGATGGTGAGGTATGCGGATGACTTTGTGATCTTATGTTACAAAGCAAACGCAGAACCACTGATGGAAAGTCTGAAACAATGGCTGGAGACAAAGGGACTCAAACTCAATGAAGAGAAAACTCGAATCATTGAATATGGGAAAGAGCCTCTGGACTTCCTTGGATTTAGAATCCAGCAAAGAAAGAGTCCGAAAACAGGGAGGAACTATCCTCACTGTGAGCCAAGTCCTAAGAGCTGTCGGAAAATCCGAGAGGCGATTCGAGAGGAGACAAGCTGGGATAAGCAGTGGAGGAAAGAGAAAGAAGTCTTCGAAACCGTCAATCGACGAGTTGGAGGATGGATTAATTACTTTCACTACTCTAATAGCACAGAAGTCTTCTCGAAGATACAATGGCAAATGAGAGAGCGGATGAGGAGATGGCTCTGGCAAAGGCATAAGAAAACTTATGCTCAATACGGAGCGCGTTACTCAGATGAAGAGCTCCATGGACGCCACGGTCTGATTCGCTTTCCAATGAACGCCCCATGGAAGAATCAAAATGCCTAAAGATAAAATCACCTCCGAAAGCCGAATGCGGGAAAACCGCACGTTCGGTTTGATGAGAGGAAGGGAGGTCTATCGACCTACCCTTCCTACTCTACTTATCCTCAAACGGAGAAACTTTGACCGCAAGAGCAATGAGCGGTTGCATTCGGGTTCGTCACTTGAAACCCCCCTTTTTGCAAGTCATCGCTATAGTCTAAAACAGAGCCACTCACGTAAAGGGCACTTTTGGGATCCACAATCAGTCGAACCCCATTACTCTCTACAAGAATATCTCGTGTCGTTGGGGCCTCTGTAATCGTCATATCATATTGAAGCCCCGAACAGCCGCCACCAATGACCGATAAACGAAGCCCCGCTTGGGGTTTAGGCTCATTGGAAAGAAGGCTCTTTAATCGATTTGAAGCAGCATCGGATGCACGAATTAACTTTTCGTTTCCAATCTTACAAGCAATCAGTTCCATCATCATGATTTAAACTACTCCCGGATCTCAGAGCGTCAAGAAGGGGAACGCCTTATTAAAATAAAAAAATCTTATTCACAATCGAAAAGAGGGGATAACTCCAAAAACCGAGAATAAGGATTGAACTCGATAATAACCCTAAAACGATCTTCGTTTGAAAAGAGATCTCAATCGGTTCCATATCCGTAGGATTCGACCAATACATCGTACGAACAACTCCAAGGTAATAATAAAGACCCGCAACCGCAGAAATCACTCCCGCAGCAAAAATTACATAATGTTCTGACTGCCAAACGGCAATGAAAATGGTGAATTTACCAATAAAACCGATACAGGGAGGAATCCCTGCCAATGAAATCAATCCCAAGGCCATCGGAACCGCAATCCACGGCGATTTTCTTGAAAGTCCCGCATAGTTCGAAATATGATCAGAATCACTATTCTTTCCATAAGCCGACATTGCAATAAAGACCGTCATCGCTGAAATTAAATATGTACAAAGATAAATTAAAACGGCCGCCTGACCTTGAAAAAAATTGGATACAATTCCCGCAAGCAAAAATCCAGCGTGACCGATTCCTGAATAGGCCAACATCCGCTTTAAATTTCGCTGGGGAATCGCAGCAAAATTACCAAGAATCATGGAGGCAATCGCTAAAAAGGCCAAAGCAGGAATCCAATACCCTGCAACCTCCTCCCCCGCAAACGGTCCAGTCAATAAACGTAAAAGTAAAACAAAACCAGCCGCCTTCGAACCCACCGCTAAAAAGGCGGTCACCGGCAAAGGGGCCCCTTGATAAACATCGGGAGCCCAGACATGAAAGGGAACAACGGAGACCTTAAAGAAAAGAGCGACGAGTACTAAGGCTAATCCAAATAAAATTTCCGGCTTCATCTCTGAGGAGCGAAGCGCTAAATTAATGGCATCAAAATGAGTCGATCCTGTCACTCCTAAAAGATAAGCCGATCCCATCACCAAAAATGCGGAAGAAACCGCTCCCATAATTAAATACTTAACTCCCGCTTCAAGGGAGGCCGTCTGACTTCGATGGTACGCCACCAATACATAAAAGGAAACCGTGACTAATTCCAAGGCCACAAAAAGAAAAACAAGATCTTGAACAGAGGATAGCAACATCATTCCTGCCGTTGCAAAAAGAGTAATGATATAAAACTCCGATTTCGCCACCTCAATTTTCGATTCCAAAAGTCGAATCGACCAAACGACTAAGATCGAAGTTAGAATAAAAAAAAGTTTGAAAAATTTTGCCTCCGCATCCCATAAATAAATACCACTCCATAGGGTCTTATTCATCTTCGGATCTAATTCTATGACGTAAACGAAAAGACCGACTAAAATCGCAAAGGAAATGCGCCCCAATAATCGAGGGGTTGGATTTGAGATCGCATCCCAAAGTAACAACAAGGTTGCCGCTAAAGTTAATAAAAACTCTGGAGTCCCTAAAATAGCATTCATAATTATCGCCCTCCCACATTCAAAATCGACTCGATACAGGGTTGAACGAGATGAATTACGGATTGAGGATTAATTCCAATCCAAAGACTCACCGCAACCAAAAGTAAATATGGAAAGCGAGCCGAATAGGTGGATAAATCGACAAGCTTTGCCGTGACTTCACTCACCGTTCCGAAACAGATCAAACGAACGGCTCGGAGTTGATAAACAGCCGAAATCACAACCCCCCAAACACAAACAACGGTCACCCAAGGCAATGATTTAAAGGAGCCAAAGAATATTAAAACTTCTCCGGAAAAGTTAGCGAGACCCGGTAACCCAATCGAGGCCATCGATCCAATTAAAAACATGATTCCCAAAAATGGAGCGTGAGTATAAAGACCGCCAAAAGAGGCGATTCGGGTCTCTCCCGTCTTTGTTTGAAATTCACCCGCAAGGGCAAACAAAAGAGCCGCACTGACTCCATGAGCGACCATCAATAAAACGAATCCAGTCAACGCAACCAGATGATGGCTTGCAAGAGCCAAAAAGAGATACCCCATGTGCATTACACTTGAATAACCGAGCATTAATGGAAGCTCTTTTTGCGCCATTGTGACGTATCCTAAATAAAAAACATTTCCAATAATCAAAACAAGAAGAACAGGACGCCAATAATCAGCTCCTGACTCTAATGCGGGGAGTAATAACCGCAGTAAACCATAAAGCCCAAATTTCTTTAAAACCCCTGCATGAAGCATCGCTGCTGCTGCCGGTGCGGAGGCATACCCAGTGGGAGCCCAAGAGTGAAATGGGAAAATCGAGATTAAGATCCCAAAACCGATCAAAAGCAACGGATAGATCACTTTTTGAACGCCATCATCAATCACATGAATCTGTTGAATCGCTTCCAAATCAAAGGAACGAGAATCAAGAGGCTGCGTTAAAACAAGTCCAACAATTCCCGCTAAAAGAATCAAACTTCCTAAAGCCAAATAGAGGGTCATTTGAATGCTCGCAAATTGACGATTCTGCCCTCCCCAGATTCCAATTAATAAAAAAGTGGGAATTAACGCGAACTCATGGAAAATATAAATAAAGAATAGATCCCTCGAAAGAAAAGCGCCAAGGGCTCCTAAAGAAATCAATAAAACATAAATAAAAAATTCACGAGCCCGTTTAACCTTCTTAGAGGTCACCCAAGCCGCGGTTAAACTGACAAGGGTCGTTAAAAAAATCATCATCAAACTAATTCCATCCACTCCAAGATGAAAATTAATCTGAGCCACATTCGTTAAATGAAACCACGGATATTTTAAAACCCAATGATAACCGTGTCCGGGTTCAAATTGAAAAAACAATCCAAGAGAGATAACAAAATTAACAATAAACGCAGTCACCGTAATTCGCTTTGGACAAATCTGCGGAAGCCAGAGAATCGCAGCAATCGCAGCAATCGGAATTAAAAGAAGAAGTAGCAGTGGATTCATAATATTTATCTTTTAGAAACCTTTCAGCATCCAATAAACCAAACCGACGACGCCCGCACAGAAAAAAAAGGCATACCCCTGTAAGCTTCCTGATTGCACAAGCCGGAGAACCTCCCCCGTTAAATTCACTAGAAGCGAAGTCCCACGCACAAAAACAAAACCAATGATCCATTGATCTATAAAATCCATTCCAATCGCAAACCCCTGCTGGACTCTCAAAAGAACTCGATCATAAAACTCATCAACATAAAACTTGTTTGCTAAAACCCGTGTATAAATCGGTTCAAAACCTTGACCCCGATATAATAATATCGCAATCAAATAGCCAAATGTCATAACTCCGAGTGATAGGTAAAGCACAAAATGAGAGGCCTCATGAGTCCCCACAGCCCCTAAACTCTCTTGTATCCCGATAAAGGGATATCCCGCAAAAACAGTAAGAATCGCTAAGATCACTAAAGGAATAATCATGACCTTAGGGGATTCATGGGCGTTCGCCGCTTGGGGAGATCGAGCCACGCCAAAAAAGGCAACAATTAATAATCGCATCATATAAAATGCGGTTAATCCGGCGGTAATCGAGGCGATCACCAGGACAGTTCCACTTCGATGGTAGGCAAGCGTAAGGATCTCCTCTTTACTAAAGAATCCCGATAAACCAGGGAACCCAGTTAATGCCAATACTCCCAAAAAGAAGGTTCCAAAGGTCCAAGGAAGTTTTTTCCAAAGCCCCCCCATTTTCCAAATATCTTGTTCATGATGAACCGCATGAATCACTGATCCAGCTCCAAGGAAAAGCATTGCTTTGAAAAAAGCATGCGTCGTCAAATGAAACATCGATGTCGAAGGGAATTCGACGCCAGGACTGGTTAATCCAATCGCCATGACCATATACCCCAGTTGTGAGAGTGTCGAAAAAGCCAGAATTCGTTTAATATCATTTTGTTGAGTCGCAATGAGTGCCGCCGCAAAGGCGGTCACGGCTCCAACATAAAGAATCACTTCAAGCGTTTGAGCCGAAATCGAAAGAACGACAAAAACACGACACAGCATGTAAACGCCCGCCGCCACCATGGTCGCTGCATGGATCAAGGCAGAAACCGGGGTCGGTCCCTCCATCGCATCCGGCAACCAAACATGTAAGGGAATCATCGCCGATTTACCCATACAACCACAAAAAAGGAGTAATCCTGTCGCTGTCACCATCGTGATATTGAGATAAGGAATCTCAACGCCAATATGGGACTTAATCGCCAATGCGGCCTCGGCCCCGAAAAAAACGGTTCCGGCTAAAGTCCAATAAAAAATAATGCCTAATAAAAAACCGAAATCACCTACTCGATTGACTAAAAAAGCTTTTTTAGCGGCATCCGCAGCACTCGGTTTTTGAAACCAAAAACCGATCAGGAGATAGGAACTTAACCCGACCAGCTCCCAAAAAATAAACATCTGCACTAAATTCGTCGAAACGACGATTCCAATCATCGAAAACATAAAAATAGAAAGCTTCCCAAAGAAACGTGAAACCCCTTCATCTTCATGCATGTACCCCACTGAAAAAAGATGCACCATCAAACCGACTCCCGTCACAACTAACAACATCAATTTTGAAAGCGGATCAATGAGAATTCCAATCTCCGACTTAAATCCCGGAAGCTCAATCCAAATCAATGACTCAGGAGCTCCTATCGATCCCGTAAAAAAACCGATTGAAATTGCAAAACTAATCAAACAGGCCGCAATCGAGACCCCTTGGGAAAAAATTTTAGAACGGTGCAATCCACCTAAAATGAGAAGGGCGGATAAAAGGGGAGCGATAAGGATGAGCCAAGCGATCATAGATTCTTTTCTTAAAATTTAAGTTCCTTTAAAGATTCCGTCTTTCCATTTCCTTTAATTCGAAAAATAGCAACGATCAACGCCAAACCCACAGCAACCTCTGCAGCAGCCACTGTGATTGTAAAAAATACGAAAACTTGACCATCGATATGCTGAGTGAAACGACTAAAAGCAACGAGAGTCAAATTGGCGGCATTTAACATTAACTCCAGACACATGAATACAACGATTAAATTACGTCGAAAAATGATCCCGAAAAGTCCGAGCGAAAATAAAGCTCCGCTGGCGACTAAATAGTGTTGTAAACCAATGTCCATTACTTGAGTTCCTTTTTACTAAGAAGAATCGCTCCGATCATCGCCACTAACAAAAGAATACTAGTGACCTCAAACGGAAGTAAATAACGGGTGAAAAGCAAATTACCGATCGCAGTGATATTATCTGAATTTCCGGAGGGAATCGCCATAAAGCGATCCTTCATCGAATGAGAAACGCGGGATAAAGCCACAAAGAAAAGTACGGCGACCACGGTTGCTACAAAAAAGGCCCCCCAACGAAACGGACGCTTCGCCTCCTCTCTCAGATCGAGAAGCATAATAATAAAAAGAAAAAGAACCATTACGGCCCCCGCATAAACAATGATCTGAATTGCCGCGAGAAAGAAGGCATTTAAAAGCAAGTAAAGACCTGCCAAAAAGCAAATTGAGATCACTAACGACAATGCAGAGGCGACCGGATTACGATTAGCAACGACGCCAACCCCCCCCAGTAACATTCCAAAGGTAAAAAACCAAAAGAGAAAACTTTCCATTTGCCCATCCTAGGTATCCTCCCCACCGCAAAGATCAAGCTGAAAATCTTTTTTACAATTTCTCTGAGAGGTTAACAGTCTTCCCATTGACCATGACAAACGGAGGTCTCCCTCGTGATTCAATCACTTGATTAAAATAATCGGAACTCCCTGAAATCGGAAAAGCAACCAAATCGGCTAACGCCCCCTCTTGAATCACCCCGAGTTTTCCCTCTTGCTTAAGCGCCCAAGCCCCATGGGAGGTCATCATTCTCCACCATTCAACGGATTCCTTGTGGTCGTAGTGATGTCGAGCATGCCTCACCTCGGCACGGAGATCTAAGGAATGATTGCTCGCTAAACTATCGGTTCCTAATGCCACTAATATTCCCACCTTCTCTAAACGCTCCATTTCAAAGCGTTGATGCCCAAAATAAGAGTGACAGCGAGGACAATGAACCACTTTTGGCCGTAACTGTTTTAAAATCTCAAAATCATATTCCTGTAAGTAGTTTAAATGGGCCAAAATCCAATCCGAACTCATCACTCCGCTCTCCCATAATGAGGAAAAAACAGATCCCTGTCCACAATCGGACATATCCCGCCCTAATTTCTGTAAAAAATCAAAAAGCCGTCCGTTTTCATACAAAAACATCTCCTGTTCCTCTCTAGATTCTGCCAAATGCGTTGAAACAAGCATATTCATAAAATCGGAACAACGTCGAACATGACGATATAATCCCGTCGTTGCAGTATAAGGGGCATGCGGAGAAAGCCCGATTCCGCCTAACCACTCCTTTGTTTTATCTAACAAAAAAAAGAAACCGATCAAGGCCTCCTCCGTCCCTAATCGTGAACGAATATCGACCATCTCCATAAACCACCAAACTCGCAAGGGAGGCGGATTCAAATAAGGAAAAATCTCTGGAATTGCGGCAATATTGAGAACCGTTGTTGTTCCTGTCCCTAAAAGGGCCTCATATCCTTGATGAATCGAGTTACAATAATCTTGGTTCGTAAAATCATTTTTAAGGGCATTAATTTTTTTGATCCATTCGGTAAAACTCTTCTGAGGCGGAATCACTCCTTTAAAATTCTGGTAATCGAGATGGCAATGCGCATTGATAAATCCCGGTGAAAGAATCGAATCTTTTAGATCAATAACGTGCTCCTCTCTTTTAACACAAATTTCTGCAAGAGGCGCACACTCAATGATGGTATTTCCCTCAATACGAATCGCTCCAGAATGAAGAATCTCTCCATTGCCCTTTAAAATAATATCCGCAGCAACGATCATCACCTATCTCAATTGAAGAAAAGCCATCACTTGATCGACCTTCCATTGATGTTGAATCAACAATTGCTCCGATTCTCTTCGTGTTCGCCCTCCTAAAGTCATCACATTGCGAATCGCTCGATCTTGAAGTTTTTGATTGCTCGCATGGAGATGAGTCATTCTCCCCCCCTGAACACGCCCCAGTTGAATCATCGAAATCGAGGTTAATAGATTTAAAACAACCTTCGTGGCGGTTCCCGCCTTCAATCGCGTCGATCCTGCAATGATTTCCGGTCCCGTGGGCAGATCAATGGCCACATCAACAGAGATCCTCTTTTTTCGAAGGGGGTTACACGTAATTAAAATCGTCTTCGCCTTTTGAGCACGGGCAAAAAACAGGGCTCCGAGGACATACGGAGTTCGTCCGCTGGCTGCGATGCCGCAAACAACATCATTTTTCCGTAATTTTAATCGTTTGAGCTCCGATTCCGCTCCGGTCAACTGATCCTCCGCTCCCTCTTGGCTCTTAAAAACCGCCTTTTTTCCTCCGGCAATGAGTCCGATCACTCGGTTCGGTGGAAAGCCAAAAGTCGGTGGAATTTCGCTCGCATCTAAAACTCCAAGGCGACCACTCGTCCCCGCTCCGAGATAGATTAAACGTCCCTTCTCCCGGAAAGCGTGATGAATCAAATCGACCGCTTGAACTAATTGCTTGGATTGAGTGCGAATCGCCTCTTCGACTTTGCGTTCCTCATCGATAAAAATTTTAACCAATTGAGAGGTCGATCTAGAGCTTAATTTTTCAGACTGAGCATGGAGCGACTCCGTCGCGATCGAACGGCTTTCTGGAAAATACGGCGAATTACTTTTTTTTTGAGATCGTGAAGAAGATCGAGACGCAGTACTCACGACTTCATTTCGCCCAACGGGTGTTTCACCAATAGAGTGGCGCCGATTGATCCTGGAACCTGACTCACAAAAAGTTTTCCAACGGAAAAGCTCTTTTTAACACTTTTAGAGAAAATATTATAGTAAACAGGTTGTTTCTCAAAAAGACTGCCGACCATTCCGATATCCGGCTTTTTTAATCCCAAACGTTTGATGACATAGCCCACTCGCTTCGCTAATAAATCAGCCTGATCTAAAAGAATTTTTTTTGCAAGTGGATCTCCCTTCGCTGCAGCCTCAAAAACACAAGGAGCATAAGAGGCAACCTCTGTCTTACTCTCTCGATTCAAAATATAACCAACAAATTGTTCTAAATCAGAAACCCCCGCCTTTTTAACAATGAGTTTGGCTAAGATTCCCATTTTTTGAGTTTCATCAAAATAATCATAAACACCAACAAAAGCGGCGCGAGCAATCGAATAACCGCTTCCAAAATCTGCCATTAAGGAGCCCCAGCCCATCGCCTTTTCACGACGCCCATTCTTAATTCCAAAAACATTCGATCCAGTCCCGGCAATAATAATAATCCCATCCTTCTGACCATGACATCCTGCGTAGGCAGAACAGGTATCTTCATCGACCACAATCTTTTCGACTTTAGGCCAGGTTTGCAACAGGAGTTTCTTCACTCGTTGACGATCCCGTTCTAAATGACAAGAGGCAAAGGCGGCTCCAATCGATTGAGGTTTAACAGTCAAACTGCGACGAATCGCCGCAAAAATACGAAGTAAGGTCGGATCGCTTACATGATGTAAGTTGCTCGCCTCCCCGACCCCTTGAGCCACAACTTTTCCCTGTTCATCAATGAGGGACCAAGTTGTTTTTGTTCCTCCCCCCTCAATGCCTAATATAAAATTTTCTTTGCTGGTAATCCCCATAATCAGTTGTATCTATCAAATTCCCATGAATCCAAAAGTAAAAAAATACAGTTTTCTCATTCTTTACGTTCTTTTACTTCTCGGACTCTCGACGATTCCCCCCAAAGAAATCGAATCCACCCCTCATTGGATCAATGATAAAGTCGTTCATTTCATACTCTATACAGGAGCTGGAATTGCCTTTTATCCCGCCCTTGCCCTCCCTTTAAAAACGTGGGGGGCCACAATGATCATGGGGGCAGTCGATGAAAACTACCAACGATTCACCGGAAGAAGTTGCGATCTTTACGACTGGCTGGCCGATGCCCTCGGCGGTGCCTTTGGAACCACTCTCTCTATTCTTTATGCCAAACGTCGAAAACTCACTTAGTCGTTACCAAGAACTGGTAAACTATCTCCAAACCTGTGATCACTCCTATTATGGAGAGGCACAACCGATTCTCTCCGACATGGAGTACGATCGACTCTACAAAGAACTCCAATCGCTTGAAGAGACTCATCCCGAATGGATTCGCTCCGATTCTCCCACACAAAGAGTAGGCGGAAAACCGCTCGATGAATTTCAGTCGATATCACATTCGGTACCAATGATGAGTTTGGATAACACTTATTCAAAATTAGAGGTTAGTGAATTCCTCTCTCGAATTCATAAAGCTTTAGGACATTCGGAGCTGAGTTATATCGTCGAACCGAAAATCGATGGGGTCGCCATCTCCCTGCGTTACGAACACGGAGTTCTCCAGCAAGGACTCACCCGAGGGGATGGTCAAAAAGGAGATGATGTCACTCAAAACCTCAAAACAATTCGATCGCTCCCTTTAAAACTTCGAGATCCAATTCCCCTCCTTGAAGTCCGAGGAGAGGTCTATTTCCCCCGAAAAGCATTCGAGTCCCTCAATAAAACCCGTCAATCCCAAGGAGAGGAACCGTTCGCAAATCCTCGAAACGCCGCCGCGGGCTCTCTCAAGCAACTCGACCCACGTATTGTTTCGCAACGTCCCCTCGCCATCGTCCTCTACAGCCCCGGAGCGCTCCAAGGAGTCTCCTGTAAAAACCAAAAGGAATGGCTCGATCTTCTTCACCAACAAGGACTGCCGATTCCTGAGAAAACCTGGTTCTGCTCCTCTGAAAAAGAACTCCTCGATTCGATTGATGATCTCGATCGAACCCGAAGCCAATTTGCCTACGATACCGACGGGGCCGTCCTCAAAATCAATGAATGGGCCATCCGTGATACGCTCGGATCGACCGCTAAAGCCCCTCGGTGGGCGATTGCCTTCAAATATGCCTCCGAACAAGCAATCTCTCAACTGCAATCCGTCAGTTTTCAAGTGGGTCGAACCGGAAAGATCACTCCTGTCGCCGAACTCACTCCGACACTCCTCGCAGGCTCCACCGTCAGTCGTGCAACACTCCACAACTTTGATGAAATCAAACGCAAAGGCATTCAAATCGGCGATTACGTCACGATCGAAAAAGCCGGCGAGGTAATTCCTGCAGTCATCGGCGTCGTTCTGGAAAAAAGATCCGGAAATGAGCTTCCGATTAATCCCCCCTCCCTCTGTCCCGCCTGTCAATCGACGCTCCAATGGGAGGGACTCTTTCTCAAATGCACCTCCTCCTCCTGTGAGGCTCAACTCAAACGAAAACTCCTCCACTTCGCTCACCGAAATGCGATGGATATCGATGGACTCGGAGAGTCGTTGGTGGAACAGCTCGTAGATAAAAAATTAGTGCGTGATTTTACCGATCTCTATCAACTCACGGAAGAAAATCTAACGAATCTTGATCGAATGGGTAAAAAATCAACCCTGAATCTCCTTGCCGCGATCGAAAAAAGTAAAACTCGAGAGTTCTGGCGACTCCTCTTTGGACTCGGCATTCTCCATCTCGGAGCCGAATCGGCTCGAACCTTAGTTCTTCATTTTAAAACAATGGATCAGCTTCTCAGTGTTAATCGAGAAGCCCTCCTGCAAATTCATGAAATCGGCGAGGTGATGGCCACAAGCACGATGGACTATTTTCAAAACCAGGAAAACCGAGAACGAATCGAAAAACTTCGTACCTTTGGTCTTAATTTTGGTTCAGAATCAGATTCCTCCGGCGCCACCACCTCGACGCAACTGACAGGAATGACCTTCGTCATTACTGGCACCTTAAGTCGTCCCCGCGAATTAATTGCCGAGGAGATCCGATTGGCTGGAGGAAAGGTTTCAGGAAGCGTGAGCAAGAAAACTTCCTATCTGATTGCGGGAGAATCCGCAGGCTCTAAAAAAACCGATGCTGAGAAGCTTGGAGTTAAAATTCTCACAGAAGAGGCCTTTCAGCAATTACTGACGAACCTTCATTAAAATATATGCCCCTCATTGATCAATCCTTTTATAATCCCCCCGCTTACTTACAGAACGGTCATCTGCAAATTTTTATTAATACCCTTTTACGCAAACCAGAACTCCTTCAATACAACCGAGAGCGGATCTCAACCGATGATGGGGACTTTCTGGATCTCGACTGGCTTAAAAACAACTCTCCCCGTTTAGCGATTCTCTGTCACGGATTAGAAGGAGATACTCGCTCCAACACAATCCTTGGAGTCGCTGGCGCCCTTCAAAAAAAAGGCTGGGATATCCTCGCTTGGAATTTTAGAAGCTGCGGAGGGGTCATGAACCAAACCGCACGATTTTATCACGGGGGAGCCACCGATGATTTAGAACGAGTGGTTCAACATGCCTTTCTCTCCCACCCAGCCCAGAAAATCGCTTTAGTCGGCTTCAGTCTCGGGGGAAATCTGATTCTCAAATATTTAGGAGAAACGGAGAGAGATCCCCGGATTACCCGAGCCGTCACCTTCTCTGTTCCCGTAGATCTTTCCGCGAGTGCCTTGCGAATGGCAATTACAGAGAATCGGATCTACATGCGTCATTTCCTGAAAAGCTTACGCGAAAAAATAGTTAAAAAACGCCCGCTTCTTCCTAAAAATCTAGCGTTTGATCGGCTGCCTCAAATACGAACATTCCATGAGTTTGACGATCTTTTCACCGCCCCTATTCACGGCTTTCAAAATGCAGTCGACTATTATCGCCAAGCCAGCGCTCAAAATTATTTAAAAAACATTAAAATTCCTACCCTACTCGTGAACGCTCAAAATGATCCCTTTCTTGCTCCCTCTTGCTTTCCGAAGGAAATAGCCCGTGAACATTCCTCCCTCTTTTTGGAAACCCCTCGCTCCGGAGGACACTGTGGATTCCTCCCTGAAAACCGCCAAGGAGAATGCTGGTCAGAATCCCGCACCATCGCCTTTCTGGAGGAAGAGGATCTCCCTATTGAATAAATATAAAAACGAAGCAACGAGAGGATCTAAGATCCTCTCGGCATAAAAAGAGAGAAAAACGCTGACAGAATTACTTCTGAGGAGCGTTTTCGTCTTTGATGATCCCCATAAGTCGAGCCACGCTATCGATGATGTAAGGCGGTGGGTAGTTACCTCGTGTAACCTGAGACTTGAGTCGAGCCACAAGCTCCGATCTTGCTTCAGGAGCTTGCCGTACGATCTCTACCAATCGTGCAGCAGAAATAGCATCTTGGGAGAGGCTAATCGTATCGTCCGCACTTTCGGAAGCCTGGACCACAGTCTTTTTCACCACAGGAGCACTGCTCACCGTTGGGGTCTTATTGACAGAGTTGAGTTCCATACTTGTATTATCGGTCAGGGTGTTTAAAAACTTTAGTTTTTTTTTTACTATTAGTTGAGATCTTTTGAGAAAGCTCTCAAGATCGCTTTGCCTACATCATAACCAACAAATCGCAAGAAAAGTTGATTTTGACTCAAAATGCTCAGACTTTTTTCCGGTGACTCCGTTTTTTGAAGTCTCGTCTGATAAAATCGTCGGGCAGAATTAGAAACGAGTTCATTTTGAACATCATAATCAAGCATCCCATCTAAAAGAATCTTCCCAGTGTGAATATCAGTCATTAAAACCTTCACGGTCAGACGAAGTGGCGGATAAACCGATTGATTTAAGAGCGAGAGATAAAGAACGGCATCACATTTTTGTTCAATCGCACGGCTATTCGCCTGTTCTTGTGTGATCTTGAGATTCGATTGGGTCAAAAGATCATCATGATAAGAAATAATTAAAAAATCGCGCCCCTGATGAAGGGTCGTCATTAAATCATTTAAAAATATCTGTTTATAAGAAACCTGAGTCATTCCTGTCACAGGAAGAATTAAAACTCGACTCGGAATCCCCCCCGGATAACGATTTAAGGGAGCAATAAAATTCTCTCCCGTGACCATATCAAAATCTTTCGTCAATTCATTCACGGCACACGCAGTGAAAAAACTCATCACGAGCAGAGCAAAAAACATCCTTGTTTTCATCTCGAAGTCCCTTTCTATAAACAATTTATGAATCAGATTGTACGTAGATTCCTTGGGAAATCATATTCCCTGAATCGTGCAAATGAAGTTTGCTGATAATCGAGTCGGTCAGAATCTGACCCTGCTTGACTAACAACATTCCAGAAGCCGTATAAACCGATGTAGCAAGTTTCATACCGGCTTTCAACTCAGAAATTAAAACCGGACGATCGAACTGAAGCTTAAAGTCCTTATTTCCAAGAAGACGAATCAATCCACGCACAACCTCAGGGTGATAAAGCTTTCCGGCGTTCATCTCCATATTCTGCAGTGCATAATCACGTTTTTTCTGCTCATCGTAGGCATCGGCAACAATCAAAATATGACCGAGCATCGAGATCTGTTCCCCCGCTATATTACGTGGATAACCACTTCCATCATAATATTCATGATGCTCTAAAATTAACTCCATCACCTCAGGAACAGGTAAAAATTTCACCAAAGCGGCAGAAAGTTCCGGATGCCCGATCATATGATCCTTCTCCAAGGGAGCTTTTATGGTATGAAGTTCACGCTGACTGCCTTGAAATTGAGCGTTAGCCCCCAAAAGTCCGATATCATGAAGTGATGCCGCTAGTTCGATACGATCTAACATCTCTTGTTCGTATCCCATATCTCGAGCAAGTGCAACGGCAAGATGAGTCACTCGTTGACTGTGCTTAAAGAGAGGAGTATCGAGTCGTTGCATAATCTCGAGACAAAGATCGACCAGATGCTGACAGGCACGCCGCCAATTCCCACTTTCAATCGCTAAATTTCGTGACTTCTCAAGTTCTAACTCGACTTGACTCTCTAATTTTTGATTCGCCACCCGCAATTCTTCATTTTGAATCGCCAGTTGTTGCTGAAGCCGCGCATTCTCCTGTTGCAGATGAAAGCGATCTAAACTTTGATGAATCACGGCAACCAACTCTTCGTTGGTAAATGGTTTTACTAAGAAGCGATAAATCTCCCCACTATTGATCGCTTGTAAGGTCACTTCTCGGTCATAAGCACCGGTCATCAAAACGCGAATCGCACTGGGATAACGAGTCCGAATTTCACGAATAAAATCGACGCCGGCTCCATCCGGTAAAAGATGATCACATAGGATAACCCCAAACTCCGGATTTTCTAAAATATGATTGCGAGCTTGTGCAATATTCTCGGCTGTCGTGACCTTCACTGGAAGCTCACTCAACAATCCTAAAATAGTCCGAAGAATAAGGGGATCGTCATCAAGGACTAAAATTTGAACTCGATCTCCTAGATTTCCCTTTGCCATATGCGAACTATGAAGGAAGAGAGTTTAAAAATCAATGCCTAAGAGAGCCCTTCGTTCGCTGCGTTAGAACGAAGTTCCATCGCATAACGATGACGGGCTAATAGTCGTTGATCTGACAAAATCTGACCCAAAACCTCTCCCACCACCATGACCATCCCCAATAAAGGCATGACCAAAAATAACCCTGAAACGCCACCAATGGCCCCTCCCACTAAAAGCATGACAACACTCACAACAGGATGCATCCGAAGGCTTTTTCCTAAAGTCAGCGGCATATAAATAAATTCATCCAGTATTCTGACAAAGATAAAAAGAACAAACACCCCATAAGCCATCCAAGGTTGAGTCGGAAAATCGGTCGCAGCCACGAGGACCACGAGTAAACAACCGAGAAGGGATCCTAAATAAGGAATCCATGCAAAAACAGCGGTCAAGACACTTAAGAGCAAAACATGATCAAATCCAAGGAGGCTTAATCCGATCGCTAAAGTAATTCCATCCAAAACCGTCAACATCAACATCCCTTGAAAATAGCGTCTTAATTGCTCATTTAATCGATGAAAAAGATAAAGGGTTTTTTCAAAAAATGCGTTCGGAACAGCCTGGACAAGAAAACGTTTAAATTTACTCCCATCAATGAGCAAAAAATAGGTTAAATAGGGAACCAATAAAAGCGAGGGCAACCATTTCGCAATGGTCATAAAAATCTCTCCCGCATGCTGCTCGGCAAAATGGGCCGTAAAATTAATAAGGGCTCCAGAAATTTTCTGATGAAAGTGAATCTTTTTTAAATACACAAAGTGAGATTCTAAGTTTAAAAGTGATTTATCTAAAAACGAAATCCCTCCATCCCCATAGCGTCCAATCGAACTTTGCCATGAATTTGAATAATCAGATACATAGGGAACAATCAAAATGAGAGCGACCACAATAACTAAAAAAAGCAAACCCATGACGGAAGCGGCCGCCTGTCTAAAACTTAATCCCATTAATACAAACTGCTTTAATACGGGAATCAATATATAGTATTGTACCACCGCAATCATCATCGGCATCACCAGCCATAAAATCGATTTTGCAAAATAAAGAAGGATCCCTGTGACAAGTAGAATACAAAGCCAAATAAACGGTCCCGGCGACTTTGAAGCGCTCACGTCTACTCCTTTCCTTGGATCGTCTCTTTTAATCGCTTCGAGAGATATCGGGCTAATTGCAGCGATATCTTTGCCGCAATTTTTCCATCGGTCTCTAGTAAGTTAAAAAAATCGGCACGGAATAGTGATATTAACTCCGTATCCTCCGTCGCTCGTGCCTGTGCAGAACGGGGAACATTTTCCAAAAGAGCGATCTCGCCAAAAAACTCTCCACGTTTAATTGAAACAGAATGACTTGCAAAAAAAGAGCCCTTCCCAGAAATTGAAACCGCCCCCGATGCCACTAAAAAAAGCCCCTGTCCCTCCTCCCCTTCGTCAAAAACAATCTCTCCCTTTAAATAGCTCCGATAATGTAATAACGAACTCAATCGAGCCAACTCTTTAGAATTCAGATTCTGAAAAAGAACGAATGACTTTAACGATTGATGCGGTGACTCTTTTTTTCTGGTCCGAAAAAACATATCTCTACTCCTATTGATTTAATCTAAAAAGTCGAGCCCTCGATTCCTCCCCTTTTTTCTTCCAGAGACGATTTTGGGTAAAGACCGTATTGAGTGCCATGGAAAAACAGTTTTGAAACAACGTAAAGTCATTGATTGCTTGCCACGACCACAACCATCGTTCAAATTGGCGTGATGCTACTTCTTGGTGTAAATATTGATCATATTGCGACCCTTCGTCAGGCACGCTATAAATCGGCTCAATTTAATCAGGAGCCTAATCCGATTTCCCTCGCTCAACTATGCGTTGACGCCGGAGCACATAATATCACAGCCCACCTCCGTGAAGATCGACGCCATATGCAGGATCGTGACTTAATTCTCCTCAAAAAACAGATTAAGGCGCCGCTCAATTTTGAGATGGCCATCACCCCATCGATGATTAAGTTCGCTCTTGAATTAAAACCCTCTGAGGTTTGCCTCGTCCCCGAAAAACGTCAAGAGGTCACGACAGAAGGGGGGCTCAATGTTCTCACTCATTTTACAAAAATTAAAAGAGCGACGACAAAAATTCAAACTCGGGGGATCGCCGTCTCTCTATTTATCGATCCGATCGAGGATCAAGTGAAAGCGGCCGCTGGCACCGGAGCACAATTCATCGAACTCCACACGGGAGTTTATGCAAACGCAAAATCAAAAGTGGATCAAAAAAAGGAGCTCTTGCGTTTGAATAAAGCCCTTTGCCTTGGAAAGTCACTCGGATTAACGGTCAATGCCGGTCATGGCCTCAATTACCAAAACATCACCCCCTTTGTTCAAGCCCTCCCCGATCTCAATACGTTAAATATTGGTCATACGATCGTCTCTCGTTCAATTGAAGTCGGAATTTTCCGCGCCGTTCAGGAGATGGTTCAACTCGTCCAAAAGTAAAAAATCCTTTTTATTTTGTTCTTACAAAATAAAAAGAGCTCGTTAGCATTCAGCGCCATGAAAGAATTGGCAAAAGGTTACGAACCGTCACAAGTCGAAGATCGACTCTATTCCACTTGGATTAACAGCAACGCTTGGCAAGCCGACGCACACTCTTCAAAACCCCCATTTTCAATTGTCATGCCTCCCCCGAATATCACAGGGGTTCTGACATTAGGACACGTCCTCAATAACACGATTCAAGATATCCTCTGCCGAAAGGCTCGAATGGAGGGGAAAGAGGTTCTCTGGCTTCCGGGAACCGATCATGCCGGTCTCGCAACTCAAACAGTGGTCGAAAAATCACTCCGAAAAAATGAAAATAAAACACGATTCGATCTCGGACGTGAAGAGTTCCTTCGTGTCACATGGGAATGGCAAAGAACGCATGGCGACATTATTATTCAACAACTCAAAAAATTAGGCTGTTCCGCAGACTGGAGTCGGGAACGATTTACGTTAGACCCCGCTTATTCAAAAGCGGTCCAAGAGACCTTTGTCACACTTTATCAACGTGGCTTTATCTATCGCGGTAAAAGAATGGTCAACTGGTGCCCCGGATCTCAAACGGCGATCTCCGATGAAGAGGTGATTCCAAAACCACAAAAGGGGAAGCTCTATTACGTCCGGTATCAAATCGCGGATCATCCCGATCAATTTCTAGTGGTCGCAACAACAAGACCAGAAACAATTTCGGCCGACTGGGCCCTTGCCGTCCATCCTGAGGATGAACGCTATTGTCATCTCATCGGAAAAAAAGTGTATCGCCCCCTTTCGAAAGCACTCATCCCCATTATCCCCTCAACTCAAATTGATAAAGCCTTTGGAACCGGGGTTTTAAAAGTCACCCCCGCCCATGATAAAGTGGATCTTGAAATTTATTTAGAACAAAACAAAACGATAGATCCCACTGACTTTGGCTGCGTCATTAATGAAAAAGGGTTCACCGAATGCACTGACGAACCAGAGCTTCATCAACTCGAACGATTTAAAGCACGTACAAAATCAGAGGAGATTTTACAGTCTCGAGGACTCCTTGAAAAAACAGAGGACTATCAAAATAATGTCGGCTTTAGTGAACGCGCCGATGTTCCGATCGAGCCACGCCTCAGTGATCAATGGTTTCTTCGCTACCCAAAGATTGATCAAACGATTCAGGTCGTTCGAGATCATCTGATTCGATTTTTCCCTGAACATCATGAAAAAGTCTATCAACATTGGCTCGAAAATATTCAAGACTGGTGTATCTCTCGTCAAGTTTGGTGGGGACATCGTGTCCCTGTTTGGAATAAAAATGGAGAGGTAAAATGTCAAATTGACTCTCCTGGTGAAGACTGGGAACAAGATCCAGACACTTTAGATACTTGGTTCTCCTCGTGGCTTTGGGCCTACGAAACGATGGATCCCACAACCCGAAAGAAATTCTACCCGACCTCGATTCTTGTTACCGGCCCCGATATCATCTTTCTTTGGGTCGCACGAATGATTATCGCCGGACTCGAATTCCAGCCTAGTCACGAATCATCATTAGAATCAAATCTTGCCTTTAAAGACGTCTATTTTACAGGCCTTATTCGTGATCGTCAGGGAAGAAAAATGTCAAAATCCCTTGGGAACTCCCCTAATCCACTCGATCTCATTGCCACTTATGGAGCTGATGGCATTCGCTTTGGATTAATGCGAATTGCCCCTCAAGGACTCGATATCCGTTTTGACGAAAAACAGATCGAAGAAGGACGTAACTTTTGTAATAAACTTTGGAACTCAGCCCGTTTCCGTCTCATGCAAGGGGAGCTCAATCCAGAGGCCACTCCCTTACTATTTCCCCTTACTCCTTTCTCTCATCTGCTCCTTAATCAACTCAATAACGTAGTCACAACTGTCACCGATGCCCTCAATTGCTATGAGTTCAGTCAAGCCGCTTCAACGCTGTATGATTTTGTTTGGAACGATTTTTGTTCAAACTTTATTGAGGCGGCAAAAGCCGATTTTTACAATGAGGCTTCGCCGACAAGAAAGGGAACCTTAGAGACGATCGATTACACTTTATCGGTCATTTTAAAACTACTTCATCCCTTCACCCCCTTTATTACGGAGGAGTTATGGCTTGAACTCGGATTTGGAAAAACGACGATTCAATTTTCCCCATGGCCTCAAATAAACAATCACGCCTCGTCATCCGAAGCAGAAAAGGCAAAAGAGCTTTATCAATCGGTTTCACAAGGAAGAGCACTCCGAGGCGAATTTAATCTTCCTTCAAATCAAAAGTTTCAATTTTTATTAAAATCAAAAGAAATAATCTCCGGGCCTATGCTGGAGGTCATGAAACTTTTATTGAATGCAAGTACTCTAGATCATATTGATCAAGCACCTCCGAATACTCCTGTCGCATTTACGTCGGTGGGTGAACTTTATCTCCCATTAGAAGGAATTTTAGATCCGGTGAAAGAATCGCAAAGACTTGAAAAAGAGTTGCAAAAAATCACCAAAGATCTTGAAATTACTCTAAAGAAATTAGAGGACCCGCATATGCTTTCCAAAGCCCCTGCAGAAAAAATAGCGGAATGGAAAGAATTAAAGTCTGAACTCGATCTCAAAAAAATAAGAGTTAAAGAATTTCTTGAATTTTTTGATAAAGCTTCTGAATCGTAAAGGGCTTCGTGAGAATCGGAAGCCCTTTCGTATCTTCATTTGTATACCCGGAAACACACAGAATCTTTTGATGGGGATTCATTTTTTGGACCAAAGAGAGGAATTCCATCCCTGAAACATAAGGCATCATTAAATCCGTTAAAACGAGAGAAAAATCATGAGGAGTCTTTTGATAGCAGATCCAAGCGGCATCCCCGTTCTCTACATCAATCACTTGATATCCCCGAATCTCTAAATTTCTTTTTACCAAAGTTCGAATCACCGCATCATCTTCTGCATATAAAATCTTATGAACTTTTCCAAGCTCCTTTTCGCTCGTGACGGAAGCGATTTCTTTTTCGATGTTTTCAATCCAAGGCTGAAAAATAATCTTAAAGGTAGTCCCTTTATTGATGACTGAATCGATTTGAACGCTTGCATTGGATTGCTGCAAGATTCCATAGACCGATGCCAGTCCTAACCCGGTACCACGACCAATCTCCTTCGTGGTGAAAAAAGGATCAAAAACTTTTAATTTTACCTCGTCACTCATCCCACAGCCATTATCGATAATCTCAAGAATCACTTGATTCCGACCCGAATCGAAAAAAGTTTTAATTTGTAAACGAGGAATATAATCCGCGACTGGAGAATCCTCCATTTGCTTCATCATCGCATCCCTGGCATTCACAACGAGATTGAGCAAAACCTGCTCCAATTGCGAGCGATCCGCATAGATCGGAGGTAAATCATTTTCAAGTTGATAATCAATTTGAATCGTCATCAACGGAAATTCATTCGAACGTAACGCTCCAGAGAGAACTGAAGTCATTCCCGTAATCACTTCATTCATTAAAGTCGAGCGCATCTCCACCAGTTGGTTACGACCGACCGCAAGGAGTTTTTGAGTGAGTACCGCGGCGCGTTGACCGGCTTGACGGATATCGGAAAGGGTTTCCTTTAAATCGTTTATATCACCTTCATTAATTGCTTGAGCCGGCTGAAGACGGTCCAAAACTAACGAGGCTGAATCGGCTAAACCGACCACAACAGTCAGGAGATTATTAAAATCATGGGCGATCCCTCCAGCGAGAACCCCGATAGACTCTAAACGTTGAACTTGACGGAGTTTTTCTTCCGTAAGTACTCTTTCCGTCACCTCTCTTGTTAATCCGACAACGCCAATCACATTTTTTGTCAATGGATCTCTGAGCGGCGTTTTTTTAATATCATACCAACGACCCGGTCGAATTTCCTCCATTCGATTCGATTCAGAAATAACCCCTTTTACAATAAGCTGATTGTCTTCAATGATTTTATTCGAAAATACAGAATCAAAAAAGTGACTTAAATCCTTACCAATGACCTCATCCTGACTATTCACTCCTAAAAATTCGAGATGACTCTTATTATTAAGTAGGTAACGATTATTAATGTCTAAAAGAAAGACTTGGTCCTGAATCGCATCAATAACGGTTGCTAACAAATGTTTTTCTTTAAATAACTGCTCTCTCAATCGATTTCGAATAGAGAGATCCATTAACCCAATTCATGCAATAGAAGTTTAAAAAAAAATGATTTGAGAGGTAAAAAGGGATAAGGGAGGATTCACCAATATGGTGAGTCCAAAATTTGAGATTGAATACACGGATCAGGAAGTCACGGCATGGGGTGGAATGAGGTTAATGAAGGAGGTATTGGAGCGAAGCGGCGTAAGCGAACAACTCAAAGGACTTCCCCTTCCCGTTCCTGGATCTAATCGAGGATTTGATCCTCGATTAATTGTGGAAAGTTTTTTTCTCAACGTATGGATGGGATGTGATCGGATGGCCCACACGGAGGTTTTGAGGCATGACACGACCCTTAAATCGCTCTTTGGCTGGGTTCAAACACCTTGTTCGAGTACTTACAGCCGATTTTTTAATAAGTTTAGCATGGGACTTAACCAAGAGGTTTTTCCTCGAATTCAGAAAGATTTTTTTGCCAAACTTGTCCTGAAAAAAGTGACGCTTGATATTGATAGCTCGGTGATCACTCGATATGGAACTCAAGAAGGAGCGAAGAGGGGTTATAATCCTCATAAACCGGGACGAAACTCGCACCATCCACTGATGGCTTTTATTGCCGATGTTCGCATGGTGGCTAATGCTTGGATGAGAAGCGGCAACACGGGAGCCTCGACACGAGCGGAGGATTTTTTAGAGGAGACCTTTGAGATTCTCGGACAGGAGAGGGTCGGACTTTTAAGGGCCGATAGTGGCTTTTGCTCTGAAAAGATGATGGGGTTCTTTGAGAAAAAACAAGTTTCCTACATTGTGGCAGCTCGATTTCATGGAGGCGTTCGAGAAGCGGTTTGCCAAGGACGATGGGTGAAGCTCAAAGACGGTGTTCAAGTCTTTGAAACACCTCATGCCTTTAGTCAAAAGGGAAAGGCGAGACGTTTAATCGTCGTTCGTAAAGAGATCGATAAACTTCCTAAATCCACAGGGAAACAACTCGAAATTTGGAACGACCAATACGAAGATCAACGCTACCGCTACAGCGCCTATTACACCAATCTGGAACTTCCTATTGAAAGCGTCTGGCTTCTTTACAGAGATCGAGGAGATGCTGAAAATCGGATTAAAGAACTTAAATACGATTTTGGAGTCGATGGCTTTAACTTCAAAAGCTTCTGGGCCACCGAAGCCTGCTTTCGCTTTATTTTAGTCGCCTACAACCTCATGAGTCTTTTCCGTCAATGCGTCTATCAATCCAAACACCAATCGCATCTTTCAACGCTTCGTTTCAAATGCTTTGCATTAGGAGCCTGGATTTCAAACCATGCAGGTAAAAAGACCCTCAAAATCTCACTTAACCCCAAAAGACATCGCTGGCTCGATGGTCTCTTCGCCAAAGCCGATGGTTTGGCTCCCCCTTTTATCAATCGCTAACCCTTTTTTGATCTTCTCTTACCATCTCTTTCCTCCCCAAGGCGACCCTCATGCCTTTTTCATGCTTTCTTGCATTCCTTAGAGATTTTTTTCTTTATTTTTTTGTTCTAATGCAAGAAATGGGATTAATAATGAATTGAATTTTCCTCTGTTGCCCTCCGTCCTTTATAATAACTTCATTGGAACTTGTTGGCGTATTTTGAATTTAACTTGGCGGTTAAAATTGTATTTTCTCTTTTCTTAAGTTGACGCTCATGGTCAGTTGATGGATCTGGATTAAATCATCTGCTGATTTTAGATTGATGATTCATTAGATGCGATCCAAAGTCGTTGGATTTGACTAGCCGGGAGGCCAGTGAAGAGATCGACCGGCAAGGAGATGGACATGAAGATGGGGGACGGTTTCGCCGGCGTCGGGACCATTATTAATAACGAGGCGAAATCCACTTTGATCGAGAGCGAGTTTTTTCGCAATTTCACCACCCGTCCAGAGAAGATGACCGAGGATCGAAACCTCTTCGTGGCTGCTGAGGGAGACACGGATAATCGGTTTTTTAGGGATGATGAGAAGATGAGTCGGGGCTTGCGGATTGATATCGTTGATGGCGATACAGAGATCATCCTCGTGAAGAATTTGAGCCGGAATCTCTCGGGCGATGATGCGTTCAAAGAGTGTCATAAATTATTCAGGGGAGATGATGAGTTCGATCTCTTGATCGGTTCGTTCGCGAACACAGGCAATGGCAAAGAGTTCGATTTGTTCGTAAATATTTTCACAGGAACGTTTCCAGCGACGTGTTCCCTCAAGCATTTTTGAGCAGCGTCTCATTCCATTGAGGCGAACGCTACGAACTTGAGCATCCATCATCTCGTGCAGTCGTTGACGGAGTTCTTGATAGAAGCTCATCTCCATCTCTGCATGACAGACCATCTCAGGAAGATAGATCTGAGTTCGTGGAGGAGAAAGATGGGCATTTTGGGCCATCTCTTTACGACCAAGGGCCTCTAGGATTTGGCGGATTAGATCGACCAGTTCGCTGGGAGTAATGGTGGCGTATTCGTAGTCGGTCTTAAAATAGAGACGAGTGGCGCGTGCAACATCATTGGACCAACGCCAGTTGGATTCTCCTGTTTTTTGAGCGATCGAATCTATCGTTTCAGAGATCCAATCGATCGTGAGCGGAACAGGTTTTCCGCCATGCCAAAGAACAGAGGGGAGTTCGTGAGGGAATCCGATCATAGAGGAGGAGGGTTGATGTTTTGGATTTCATTTACGAATGCCTGAGCATCACGGAATTTTCGATAAACGGAGGCGAATCGAACATACGCGACCTCATCGAGATTACGAAGTCGTTGCATGACCTGCTCTCCAATAGCAAGGGTCGGTATCTCTCCTTGATATTTTTGTTCGAGTTCATCGGTCATTTCATCGACGAGTCGATCGATCGATTCTTTTCGAATCGGACGTTTTTCACAGGCACGTTCGACTCCAGAAATTAGTTTTCGGCGATCAAAGGGTTCGAATCGTCCATCCCGTTTGATCACGCGTAAATCTTCGCGCTCGATTTCCTCGTAAGTGGTGAAACGATAATCACAGGAGAGACACTCGCGACGTCGACGAATCACCGCTCCATCTTTCCAAGGACGGGAATCAATCACTTTATCCTCATTTCCCTTACATTTTGGGCAGCGCATACAATATTTTGTGTCTTATTTATTAATAAATACTCCTTATAGTATGTCAAGATTCGTCTTGCAGGTGATTAAAAAGCAAATAGCTTCGATTGGTTAATCGATTGGTTGATTTAAAAAAATGAAAAAAGAGAACTCCATGACAGGGACGGGGGTTGAGTTGCATGATACCCCTGGAGCTCCTCGTATACTTCAGATTCGATTAGCGAATTGGGTGAAGTACCTTTTTATTTTTGTATCGACCGTTTTATTAGGGATCGTGGGGGTGATGTATTTTCAATATCAAGAGATGGTGAGTGTTCGGGATGCGCGAAAGCAGTTGATGCAAAAAAATGAACGTTTACTCAAGGATTTTCAAAAACTAACACTTCAGTCTGAAGATAAGGTGGCCACCATTGAGTCGCTTCAGAAACGTTTAGAGACCGTGAATCGATCTTTAGAAGAGATGAAGGGGAGGTCTTCTGAGGAGATGCGTCCGTTTTTTTCTCGTCCTTTAAGTGGAGCGGCATCCGAGGATGCGAAACTTCTGATTGAAACGTTAGCGAATCTTTTTCCAGAGCTTCCCGCCTATCGAAGTGGTCCTTATGTGATCGTTCAACTTCCGGGGGCCTGTTTTGATCCTGGAGAGACAGAACTTCCGGGACCGGTCTTGGAGCAAATGGCGATTATTGCGAAGGTATTTGAATTTTATTCTGGAGATTATTACATGGCTGTTGAGGGGCATACGGATTCGTTGCCTGGATCGAAAAGTAATTGGAAAATTGGATCGGAGCGGGCAGAAAAAGTTTTGGATTATATGATTCGTTTAGGGGTTCCTCCGACGAAATTGGCGCTTGTCTCTCGAGGAGAATATATGCCACTCAATATCCCTGGAGAGGGACAGGAGCAAGAAAATCGACGAATTGAATTAGTGTTCGCTCCGAATCGTGTTGTGAAGAAGGGTCATAGCGTTGCCACGTTATTGCAGGAGGAGAATCAACGAGCTCTCCATTATTCATCGCAAGAGTCGTCGAAAGAACCTCAAGTCGAAATAAGACCTTCCGAGTCCAGAAATTAATTGAAGCTCTCACTAACGTCCAAAATAATATTTAATTTCAGATTGGAGATGGAAGAGGGGGATTGAAATCCTAAAGCAGTTCTCACGCCACGCCGCTTCCTCCTACGTCCAAGCACTTCCACCTTCGCAAAGGCTACGGCGGACAAGACGGCGAGACAAGCCGCCGCAACGTCAGAAAGGGAGAGGATCATGAGCTCTTTTCTTTCGGCGCCTCCTTCGTCCGCTGCCGCCTCCCGAGAATCTCTCCCGTTTCTTTGAAAAAAAGATTTTCAAAAAACGATCGAGTTTCTCTGGAGGGGATCGGTTTCACCTCTCCTCGGAAAGAGCTCACGATCCTCTCAGGGATAAATTCTCCGATTTGTTTTTGTATGAAGGGGGGAGAGTTCTGACCCCAAGAGCGTAAGCGATAGATCCCTGTTTTTAAAAAGAGATCGAAAGCTGGTTTTCGAGAACTTTTTAAAATAGGGAGGAGGCTCGGAGGAGCCGTGGTCAGAACGAGGGGGGAGTAGGGATTTAACGT
>CAMCYL010000031.1 GCA_945883905.1 Akkermansia muciniphila
TCTGATTCGCTTTCCAATGAACGCCCCATGGAAGAATCAAAATGCCTAAAGATAAAATCACCTCCGAAAGCCGAATGCGGGAAAACCGCACGTTCGGTTTGATGAGAGGAAGGGAGGTCTATCGACCTACCCTTCCTACTCTACTAAAATGCCTTTGGTTTTAAATTCTATTGCTTGAAATGGGTTTAATAGGGAAAAGAGAGTTGTCTTGGCTTTTGTTGGGGGGCTTCTTTTACCGTTGAAGGGCGCTTAAGAATTTCTCGAACATCGTGACTCCCTTTAGAAACTCTTTTTCCTGAATAAATTCATCGACCGTATGCGCCTGTTGAATCGAGCCAGGACCGATTGCGATTGCGGCGATTTTATATTGAGAAAAAACGGCAGCATCACAGAACCAAGGAGCGGTGGTGAGTCCCTTCGTAAACGGTTTTAATCGTTGAATCCACGGAAGCGAGGGGTCCGTATCAAGGGAGGCGGGACTGCGAGAGATTTTACAGGTGAGTCCCGAGAATCTTTTAAGAATTTTTTTGAGCTGTTTTTCGATCTCCTTCATTCCACATTCAGGGATCGTTCGAATGTCGCACTCAATTTTACATTGAGAGGGGACGATATTCACTTTGCTCCCGCCGTTGATCGTTCCGATATTGAATGAAGGTTTCCCTAATTGAGAGTGACGATGGGAGTGGAGAAAGGGAAGCAACTCGCGGTGAAGACAGTGAATGACCTCCGTCATAAGAAGAATGGCATTTTTACCTCGTTCGGGGGCGGAGGCGTGACAAGACTTCCCGTGGGTTTCAATGGTAAACCACAAGGCTCCTTTATGGGCATGAACGATTTTTAAATCAGTGGGCTCTCCAATGATTGCAAATTCCGTTTTGAACCCACTTTTCATCAAATGAATCGCGCCATCATTTCCGGCCTCCTCCCCGACGAGTCCTGTAAAGGCGACGGGGATTGAGCGAGCGGAGGCCTTCTCTTTTTCTGACCACGTTTTGAGAGCCCAAAGCATGGCCGCCATTGGGCCTTTCGTATCCGAGGCCCCACGACCTAGGATTTTTCCGGAAACGATTTTGGGGTTAAAGGGATCAATCGTCATTCCACGAACACTGACGGTATCTAAATGAGGAGCGAAAGTGATGGGGAGGGTCTTTGGGGCGCGAGGGGCATTGAAATGGGCGATGATATTAGGGCGACCGGGAAGAACAGGAACGAGCTCAACATCGGCACCGCATTTTTTTAGAAATGCGGCGGTGTATTCAGCAATTTGTTGCTCTCCAGTGGTCGGACAGCCGGGATCACCGTCTGGATTGACACTCGGGATGGCGATCAGATCTTGGAGGAGCCGTGTGGCCGACTTGGGTGTTTGAAAGCCTTGGGTCGACATGGCCTTACTCCTTCCTATTTCGACTTTTTAGCTACCTTTTTAGTCGCCTTTTTCTTCATCGGAATTTCAGGGTAAATTCCTTTGACAAGCTTCGATTTAAAATGGGTATAGTTTTTAATCGATTCACGAATAATATCCATTGTTTCAACAGAGCCCGCAAAGCCTTCGATCTCGGGTCGTGTTTTCCCTTTTTCTAATTCTTTATAGGTCGTAAAGAAATGTTTGATCTCCGTCAGAACATGGCTTGGGAGCTGAGCGATATCGGAGATATCATTGAAGTAAGGGTCCCCTTCATGAACGGCGATGACCTTGAAATCATCCTCACCTTGATCGATCATATGCATCCCCCCCACCGGACGAGCATGCATGAGACAGCCCGCGGCGACTGATTCTTGACCGATAACAAGAATATCGAGGGGATCTTTATCTCCGCAATAAGTCATGGGAATAAATCCGTAGTTACTCGGATAGTGAACCGCGCTGTGGAGGATACGGTCCACTTGAAGGAGTCCCGATTTCTTATCCAGCTCGTACTTGATTTTTGAGCCCATGGGGCACTCAATATAAGCGGTAACGATGTAGGGGGGCTTAGGTCCGGGGCTAACGGCATGATAAGGATTTGAAATAGCGAATTGCATAGGAACAAAAGAAAAACAAGGAAACGAGCAAATGTCCACTCTTAAACCCAGTTTTTTTGTTTTTGAATTCATGAAAATAAGGGATTTCGTTTTCGAGAAGGATCGGCATAGTGAGGGGAATGAGTTCTGAGCCCGTAAGAGAGAAGAGCGACCATGAAGAGAATGAGCCTCTTTCACTTTTGCTTCGTTGTTTGCTTCCGAGCGTGGCCTGGGTTTTATTTGTAGCGACGCTTCCCATTCTATTTAGTAAGGGGAACAGTTTTTTGGGAGATCCCGCAATCCCGCGTCATTTGGCCTCGGGACGACTGATGTGGGAACGACAAGAGATTATTACCCAAGATCCTTTTAGTTATACGATTCCGGAGGGACGCTGGGTTCGCTTCGAGTGGTTATCCGAAGGGATTGCGTGGTATTTGAATCTGCTGGGAGGACTCAAACTTTTTACCCTTTGCTCGATGTTTGCCTTTGCCTTGATTCCGTTGTTGATCTGGCGGATGTTGATTTATCAAAGGATTACAGCCCCGATTGCCTTTGTGTATAGTTTGATCACGGTTTTAATTCTACATGCTCATCTTTTAGCCCGTCCTTTTCTATTTACCTATCTTTTTACATTGATCGTGATTCATTTTTGGAGCCTTGATCGGGATTATCCAAGGAGAACCTTTCAATGGATTTTACCATTACTATTTATGGTCTGGTGTAATTTACACGCCGGTTTTGTGGGGGGATTACTTTTTCTTTTTTCCGCTTGGATCGGGGCGGTGTGGGATCGACGGCAAGCCGGTGAAACCGTTTTGACAGAGGGATCGAGGGCGTGGTTACGGACGATGATCCTTTGTTTTTTAGTGACCCTCGTGAATCCTTACGGCATTGGTCTGTTGGTCCGTATTTTTGAGACAATCTTTATGATCAAAAGTGTCGGCCTTTTAGAGGAATCGGCCGGACTCGATTTTGGAAATGCACTTCCGTTAGCTGTCGGTTTTTTTATCGTGATGCTTTCGTTAATATTAAATCGAACGGGAGAGAAATTAAAATGGGCGGAGCTACTGCCGGTCCTGCTTTTCCTTTATTTCGGATTTAAAACGCGTCGGCATGTTTTTATCTTGATGATGTTTGCCGCGCTTCCCGTATGTCGGATCTGGCAGCGCGCATTAGAATCGTGGTGGAGAGAAAAAACGGTTCAAAAATGGAGAGAGTTCACTCAAATGCAACGGGAACTTTGTAGCGATCTTTTATGGGTGGGCGCTACTTGTGTGGTGACTTTCGGCCTATTTTGGGTCTCGGAAATGGGAGGGAAATTAGAAATCGGGAGTGAATCCCTATCGAAAGAGGTTCGGACTTTTATCGGAGATCATTTGGATCGATTTCAAAAGCCGATCCACCATACCGGGAATGCGGGCCCGTTGATGTATTATTTTTATCCACAAATCAAAGTGATGATCGATGATCGAATCGATTTCTATGGAGATGCGTGGACAAAGCAGTATACGGATCTTTATCATCTCCGGAAGGGGTGGCAGGTGCAACTTAAAGACGGAGGCTATGATAGCGCGATTCTAGATCCCTCCGATCTGTTTGTTCAAGGACTCCTATTGCTCCCCGATTGGCAACAGGTTTACGAGGATAAAAAAACGGTGATATTTTGGAAGATCAACCGATGATCTTTCTTCGTTTGCCTTTAATTTTGTCGGAGGGGGTTGGAGATAGTCTTTATCAACTCAGTTTATTCCCTCATAAAAAATGGAGCCGATGGGGAATTGGGTTTAATCTATTTTATCAAGCCGGTTCTTCCCACAGTGGAAACTACCGTCGATCCCTTTGCGAGTTGATTCATGAAATTCCCTATTTCCGTTATTTAGATCGACCCCCCACATTACGAGAAAAAAAATTAGATAATCGATTAAAACGATATTTCTCACTTTCGACTTATTGGAGGTTTGATGTTGCTCAGAAATCAAGAGCTCATCAATACTTAGATCGGTTGAAATATAGATTAGGAGTGCGGCCCTATTATCCAGTCTCTTTCTCAAGTCATGCAGATGACGTTCAATTTGACTCCGATCAAATTCACCTCGCGTTTCATACTCACCAAGATGGGGTTCCCTTTAAGCAATGGGGGGTGGATCGGTGGTGTGAACTTTTTAATGCGATTGAAAGAGAATTGGGGGATACGATTCAAATTTGGGTTCTCGAATATAATCATGAAGTCAGAGCTTATTTTCGAATTCGCTTTCCGAAGATTCAATTTCTGAACGAGCTTTATCAAGAGTTTCCGAGTCAATGTCGACTGTTACAAAAAATGGATTTAGTCGTTGGCATCGATTCCTGGTTTAAGTTTATAACCGCTTGGTCTGGGACGAAGACCTTGGTGGTGGTCCCGTCTCATGAGGGAGGAGGTTATTGGGGAGATCCGACGGCGGATCAACTAAGTCGATCTGTCTATGACGGTCTTTTGGATTGCCCCTCGTTTACGGTGATCGGGATAGAGGAGATCGCACAGGGTCGATTTAAATATTCGATCCCCGTTCTTTCACAACTGGATCCCTCATTCATTTTTGAAAAAATTAAAAACATTATAAATCATCGCTTTACGACTTTTCATGATCGAGCCCTATTGACTCCAGGACTATCCGCGCATTTTCCTCCCACCCGTGATCGCTCTCATAACGATCCCACTCCGGAACGACCTCCATCGTAAACCCTTGTTTCATCGCCTCTGAAATGGCGAGAGCCGAATCGGCCTCGATCACTTTCCCCAGTCGGTATTCGTTTACCTCATCGATGAATGCACTTTCTCCGCCAGAGGCAATCACGGGGCGCCGATACCGAACGGCATGGGAGAGCACTCCACTGGAGGAACGAAAATCTTTCGAGTAAGTTAAAAGAACCCCGTCACAGGCTTGAAAATAGTTTCCGACCTCCGATTCCGGAAGGTGCTGATGGATCCATCGACACTGAGAATCGACCTTCATGGTTATTGCCATCGCTTGATACTCGTGAACCTTTCTCTGCTCCGAGGATTGCTCCTTACCGATCACCCAAAGCGTATCTAAAGGAGAGCCCTGAAGGGCCTTGAGAATCAAATCAAGATTTTTCCCATCTCTCAAATGACCGAATACGAGCCAGACCTGCGAATTTAAATCGGTTTTTAACTCCTCTCGAATCTCTTCTCGAGAGCGCTCGGCCCTCGGAAACCGATATAACCCGTGAGGAACCTTGACGGCTTTTTTAAGAACCCTCGGATCATTCAATAAATGATCCTGTGAGCCCCCTAATTTCGGCCCCTGATGCACAAAAAAACAATCGAAAAGAGAGGCGGCATTCTTGATCGATCGCTGATGCCACCACGGGGGTCCGATTCGATAATCTCGAACCGGATCATGAAGTATCGCGGCCATACGAACTCCATGACGACGAAGATCCTGAAAATATCCGCCCCAAAACGGAGCCCCATATTCAAAGAAGGAACTCCAGATTACCTCCTTCACATGTAACGAGAGAATGAGTCCTCGTAAAATCGCTAAATTCTTCAGCAAGGTCTGAAGATGTTGATAGCGGCGAATCCAGCGAAAGGCAGAGAGATTCTGTGGGTCCTCTTTTAGTCCATCAATCACTCGAAAGGAGCAGGCCTTCGTACGATCAAAAGAGGGCCGGGTCAAAAAAATCAGATCCACCCCTTGCTTCGAAAGCGCCTCCGCCTGCGCCCATGCATAGTCCGCAAGTCCCCCTCGAGTCTCTGGCGCAAAATAAATTAACTTACGACGCACGTTCCATTTTTATCAGAAACCAAAATAGAATGAAAACAAAAAGCTAAATTCGGAAGTTAAAATGAAGTCAAAAGTGCGTGAGGCAATCTCAGTAGTGTCCAAAATAAAAAAACCTTAAATACATTGTCTCACGCACTCCCTGCGCAAAGCGCAATACCAAAAGGGAAAGAAGTTGGAGAGCCGAGGGCAGGCAACTAGAAACGGGGGTGAGCAGGGGTTTCGTAACGACGCCTCCTCCTTCGTCCAAGCACTTCGGCGAGACAAGCCGCCGCAACGTTAAATCCCTACTCCCCCCCTCGTTCTGACCACGGCTTTTGCAAGCCTCCTCCCTATTTTTAAAAAGTTCTCGAAAACGAGCTTTCGATCCCTTTTTAAAAACAGGGAACTATCGCTTACGCTCTTGGGATCAGAACTTCCCCCCCCCCACTTCATACAAAAAAATCCGAAAATTTACCACTGAGAGGATCGTGAGCTCTTTCCGAGGAGAGGTGAAGCCGATCCCCTCCAGAGAAACTCGATCGTTTTTTGAAAATCCTTTTTTCAAAGAAACGAGAGAGATTCTCTGGAGGCGGTAGCCGACAAAGGAGGCGCCGATAGGAAAGAGCTCACGATCCTCTCCCTCTCTGACGTTGCGGCGTCGCGGCGTGGCGTGAGAACTGCTTGAGGATTTCAATCCCCCTCCTCTAATTCAACTCTCAAATCCAAAGTTATTTTGGACGGTAGTGAATTTACTCTTAAGATGATATTAAAGAACGAAAATGTTGAAAGAGCGCTTGGGGGGTTTTTGAAGGACGGATTTTAGTCATTTGAATTTTTATTTTTTCGATTTCACTCCGATTTTTCATCCAATCATCGACGATCGAGGGAAGGGCTCCTGAAGAATGGATCGTTTCTGAGATTTGATGTTTGCGGGTATATTTTACCGTGATCCACTCTTGAGGCATGATTCCCCCAATACCGTTGTGGATGATCGGACAACCAGACTGGATCGCCTCGCAGGTCGTTCCTGTCCCAGGACGAGCAATGAGGGCATCACTGATTTGCATAAGTTGAGGAATCTCTCGTGTGTAAGCGAGCGCTTTAACCGGAATTTGCGGATTCTCTTTTGCCCATGCTTGAATTTCAGAAAAAGTTTTTTGATTTTTTCCACAGAGCGCAATGACTTGGGGGTGAACTTGATGCGCTGCGAGTTTTTTGAGAAGGGAGAGATGATTGTTCGCTCCCACCGCTCCTGTTCCCAGAAGCAAGGTAAAGCGGGACTCATCGAAACCCAGTTGCTCACGACGATATCTGTTTTTTTCACTCAAGCTCATCGGGGGATTATAAAAATGAGGATCGAGGAGGAAACCTCCCACGACAGATTTTTCAGAAGGAACTCCCCAGGAACGAGCGGCATCAACACATTCTGGAACCGCACCGATGAAGAGATCCGCCTGAGGATTCGCCCAATGTTTACTGAATCCATAACCACCAAAGAGCTCTCCGCAATAGGTCACACAAGGAATTCCTGGAATCGCTTCACGAGCCAGATCAAAGAATCCATGATTGGTGGAGCCGTGAACACTCAGAATGAGATCGGGACGAAGGGAGATTACATGGTGTTTGAATTTTTCTTTGCCAATAATCCGGTTTGCAGATTTAAACATCCCTGCCATTTCGAGATAGTTAAAATAGAAATGATGAAGCCACGGAGCGGTCCGCTGAATCCAATTATAGGTCTCAACCCCGAATCGATAGAGTCCGTGGGTACTTTCTAAGACCTGATGGGTTGAGGTTTCGATCTCTCCAGAAAGCTGTCCCCATTCTGAAAGGGAACGGGCACGCATATTGTGGCCGCCGCCGGTACTCGATGAGAGAATAAGAATCTTCATGCAGAGATTTTTTTAAGATATTGAGATTCGACTCTTTCACACATCGTTTTAAGCGTATGCTTTTTTTGAAAACGGAGATGACCTTGGCGTGCGAGCGTTTGACGAAGTTCCGGAGATTCGATCAATTTTTTCATCGCTTGTGCAAGCGCCACCGGATTTGATTTTTCAACGAGAAGCCCTGAGACCTCATGTTCAATGACCTCTGGGATTCCTCCCACTTGAGTTCCAATCACCGCTTTTTCACAGGCCTGTGCTTGAAGAATAATCTGCGGCACTCCTTCATGTCCCGTGGATGGAAGTACGAGGAGATCAATCGCGGCAAGAATATCCGGAATATCCTCTCGATGTCCGAGCATTCGAACTGGAAGTGAACGCATGCGGATCTGTTCTTGTAATGTTTTTTCTCCGGGACCGCCGCCAACGATCCAATAAGTGGCTTGAACCCCTTGTTGAATCAGAAGTTCGATGGCATTGAGGTAGATATCATGTCCCTTCCAACTTCTGAGCACGGAAATCATCGCAATGAGCGGTAAGGGCTCGGGAACCGATTCCACGGTCCTCAAATGAGTCGAGATTTTGGGATGAAATTTTTTCGGATCGATCCCAGTGGGCAGGGTAGAGACTCGATCCCATTGAAGGGAGAGCTCTTGAATGAGACGATCCGTGATCCGTTGACTGGTGGTAAAAACAAGATGAGGGAGAACTCCAAAGCCGATCCAGCTAGTGAAGCGATTGGGATAATCGACCTCAATATGACGTGAACGAATAATCAGCGGCGTAAAGGCGAGTCGTGCGGCGAGTCCTCCGATCCAGCCATCGCGGGAGCTATGAGTGTTGAGAATTTGAATCTTATGATGGCGAAGATAGTTGGCAAAACGGAGGATCGTTAAGGGATATTTTAATTTGGAGGGATCCAGAGGATAAACCTCAAATCCGGCGGCGAGAGCCATCTGATAAATTTTCGATTGCGCAGGGGCTCCTAGAAAAAGTGAGTGACCCCGTTCACGCATCGCCTCCATCTCTCGGAAAACGCGAATTTCCTGTCCTCCCCATCCCTCCGAGGTTTCGGTATGCAGGATGCGATATTGAGGTGATTGGGGAGGAATCGATTCCATGACGTTAAGGGATTTAACAATTTAAGAACATGATTTACGGCTTTGCAGAAACCAATCCGAAGGAGAGGATGAGTTTAGTGGCCTGTTCGACCGTGAGCTCACAGGGAATGAGCTCATTTTCCGGAAGAATAATAACGAATCCAGTCAGAGGGCTTGGGGCCGTAGGAAGAAAGAGATAGCAATCGACGGTTCCATCAGGACGAGTCACGCGATTTGTAACAAAGGCAATGAGTCTTGCCTTTCCAAAGGGATAAGGAACATAAACCACTTGTCTGAAGGAGGAGGAGGAATTTGATCCCCCAATACTTTGAAAAGCTTCAAAGGCCTGCTTGATCGATCCGTAGATCGGACGAACAACCGGAACTCTTTGTAAAAAGGAGTCGATAAAAATCAGCAGCTTTTTCCCAAGCCAATTTTCGACAAGTACTCCAACGATAATAAGCAAAGCAAGCGTGAGGAGAAATCCAGCACCGGGAATGCTCCCCTCATGATGTTCTATAAAATAAGAGGACCCAGGAATGAGGTGATGAAAGATAAAAATTTGAATAACACGATCAAGAGGGCCATTAATCCACGTGTAGAGCAGGTGAAGTATCCAAAAAGTGATGGCAATCGGAAGAATAACAAAGAATCCGACAATGAGTTTATCTCGAAGCCATGCAAAACTTGTTCCTAAAATACGATTGGGTTCATTCATCGCATTAATGGAGTAAAACGTTTTTAGTCCAGCAGAGTGAGATTAAAACAATCGGAAGATAAAAGATCGAGGCAAAGAACAGTTGCTTGGCGCTCCGCGTATCACAACGAGAGCAGAAACGAACCGCAAGCAAAAGAAAGGCAAGCCCCGAAACGGTCGCAATCGCAAAATAAGTGCCATTCGCCATTCCATTGAGTGCCGGCATCAAGCTAACCGGAAGAAGGGTCGAGGCATACACAACGGCTTGTCGTCCTGTACTTTGTCCAGAGGAATCCACGACTGGGAGCATCTTAAGACCGGCTTTTTCATAGTCCTCTTTGCAAAACCAAGAGATCGCAAGAAAGTGCGGCATTTGCCAAAAGAACATGATAAAGAAAAGAATCCATGCATTGAGCGAAACGGAGTCGGTCGCCGCCGCCCAGCCGATCACGGGAGGGAGTGCCCCTGGAATGGCTCCAACGAGTGTATTCAGGGTCGAGGTCTGTTTCATCGGCGTATAAATCCAGACATAACTTCCGAGTGTTACCGCCGAGAGGAGGCTCGCCAGTGGATTCACGACAAAGAAAAGATAAAGGAGCCCCATCGATCCAGTGAGAAAGGCAAAAATCATCACATGATCCGGATGCATGCGTCCCGCGGGGAGGGGGCGATCTTGTGTTCGGTTCATTCGACGATCGATATCGATCTCAAGGAGTTGGTTCAAAGCAGAGGCGGAGGCGGCGACGAGTGCCGTTCCTAAAAGCGTATGAAGGAGTAAAATTCCGTTCGGTCCGATGAGCTGAACCGAAGGCATTCCTAAATAAAATCCGGCCCAGGTTGTCAAAAGAACTAAAAAAGTTAACCGCGATTTTGTCAGAAGCATGAGATCGCTCCACAAGCTTCGACGCTCGTTCAAAGATGTCAGGATCGTTGTCTCCGTGTTCACAAACAAATTGGATACCGCAATGTTGGAGAAATGCAAAAACCAATTTCAACCTTAAATACATTGTCTCACGCACTCCCTGCGCAAAGCGCAATACCAAAAGGGAAAGAAGTTGGAGAGCCGAGGGCAGGCAACTAGAAACGGGGGTGAGCAGGGGTTTTGTATCGACGCGACGACGCAACGTTAAAACCCTCCCCCCTCCTTCTGACCACGGCTCCTCCGAGCCTCCTCCCTATTTTAAAATGTTCTCGAAAACGAGCTTTCGATCCCTTTTTAAAAACAGGGATCTATCGCTTACGCGCTTGGGGTCAGAACTTCCCCCCCCTTCATACAAAAACAATCCGAGAATTTCCAGTAGAGAGGATCGTGAGCTCTTTCCAAGGAGAGGTGAAACCGATCCCCTCCAGAGAAACTCGATCGTTTTTTGAAAATTTTTTTTCAAAGAAACGGGAGAGATTCTCGGTAGGCGGCCGCCGACAAAGGAGGAGCCGAAAGGAAAGAGCTCACGATCCTCTCCCTCTCTGACGTGGCGACGTGGCGGCGTTGCGCGAGAACTGCTTTAGGATTTCAATTCCCCTCCTCTAATTCACTTATCAAATCCAGAGTTGTTTTGAACAGATATGTTAGATTCATTGGTGTCCCAAGATCTCCTACGACACTTGCCTTTTAAAAAAGCCCTGCTTTGATTGCCTACACTATGTCGAACCACACCCCCTCACTCTGGAATCGTTTTCAAGCCACCTTCATCCGCTACAACGACCTCGGAATCTCTCTCGACGTCAGCCGTATGCGTTTCCCCGAGGATCTCTTCTCCAGCCTCAACGGAAAGATCCGCTCCTCTTTCGAATCGATGGCCGCTCTCGAAAAGGGCTCAATCGCTAATCCAGACGAAGGCCGTAGGGTCGGTCACTACTGGCTTCGCTCCCCAGAACTCTCTCCCTCCGTCGATCTCAATAAAATCATCGGAAAAACCGTTGCCGACATCAACGATTTCGCCCGCTCAATTCATCAAGGCGGACTCAAAACTCCCGCCGGCAAAAATTTTAAAAATGCCATCGTCGTCGGAATCGGTGGCTCTGCCCTCGGCCCTCAACTCGTTGCCGATGCCCTCGGATCCACCTCCGATTTCATGAAGATCTATTATCTCGATAACACGGATCCTGAGGGAATCGATCGTGTTTTCGATACAATCGGTACAGGAATCGATCAGACCCTCGTTGTCGTGATCTCTAAATCTGGTGGAACCAAAGAGACCCGCAACGGAATGCTCGAGGCCAAAGCCCGTTATGACAAAGCCGACCTTGCTTATGCAAAGTTTTTTGTCGCTGTCACCGGAGATGACTCAGAACTCTTCCAATTTGCGACTCAACAAAAATGGATCGCTCTCTTCCCCATGTGGGATTGGGTCGGCGGTCGTACCTCCGTGATGAGTGCCGTAGGACTCCTCCCGATGGCGCTCCAAGGACTCGATACGGATGCCTTCCTCAAGGGAGCGGCGGCGATGGATGCCAAGACTCGCATTCCTCAACTTTCAAAAAATGCCTCCATGATGCTCGCCCTCATGTGGTACTACGCAGGAAACGGAAAAGGGGAAAAGGATATGGTGATCCTCCCTTACAAAGATCGTTTAGTCTTGATGAGCAAATACCTTCAACAACTTGTGATGGAATCGCTTGGAAAAGAGAAAAATCTCGACGGACAAACGGTTCATCAAGGAATCGCCGTTTACGGAAACAAAGGCTCAACCGATCAACATGCCTATGTCCAACAACTTCGAGATGGAGTTCATAATTTCTTCGCCACCTTTATCGAAGTCCGAAAGGAGCGTAAAACCGCTCTTTTGGAGGTCGAACCAGGGATCACGGCAGGCGATTATCTCCAAGGATTTCTTCGGGGAACTCGAACCGCTCTTTACGAAGGAGGTCGTGACTCCCTGACGATCACGATTCCGGAAGTCAACGCCTTTAATCTTGGTGCCTTGATCGCCCTTTACGAACGTGCCGTTGGATTCTATGCAACGCTGGTGAACATCAACGCCTATCATCAACCCGGAGTGGAATCGGGCAAGAAGGCAGCGACCAAAGTTCTACAAAATCAAGTGGCGGTCGCAGCGGTGCTTAGACAAAACAAAGGCGTAGGACTCAGTGCTTCTGCGGTTGCGGCTAAGGCAGCAATCGATCCAGAAGAGGCTTTTCATATCCTCCACAACATGGCAGGAAATGGAAAAGTCTCAGTCCAATTGGGGAACAGCCCTGGCGCCGATCTATTTACCGCGTAATGATGTGGACTGATCTTCATTGATGAGATTTTTTTATGACACACTTCCTCTGCGAATCACTTCTACCGCTTGTAGGGAATTCTGACCCAAGGCTTTTTTGAATCGAAGTCCTTGGAGTTGCGAGTCACTAAAAGACAGTGATGAACTTGTGCTGTTGCGGCGATTAATGCATCGGGAAGGCGTATCTTATCTTTTTGCCGAATCCGAACCCCCTCCTCGGATATCTCTTGATCAATTTCAATGATTTTAAAATTCTCTAAAAATTCTCGAGTACTCTTTTGCTCCTTTTCATTTTCAGCCCCCACCATCACCTCCATCCAAGAGATACGGGAAATAAAACGATGACGATAGATCTCAATCTCTTTTTTTGCCTCTGAAATTCCGTTCAGAAAATCAATTAAAATGTTCGTATCAAAAAGCGCTTTCATTTTTCCCATTCACCTCTGATTTTTCGTTGGTAGAGAAGTCCGTCGATTTTCTTTCCTTTCCAAGTACCAAATCCTGGGAGTAACCCATCATCTCGTAGCGACTTCTGTGAAAGATAAAAGTCGATCGCCTCCTGAACAACCTTCATTCGTGGACTCTTTCGCCTTTGCGCAATTTTATCAAGAGCCGCAATTTGCTCCTCCGAAAAATTAATCAATACTTTCATAAAAAATATGATATATCGATATTGTATATTTTCAACCCTTTTTCCTCTTTGAGAGACAACCATCATCCTTTAGTGGGAGTCCTTCGACGAGTCGTCAAGGGAGCGAATAAAGTGATTAACCACGGATGAACGCAGATAAACACGAATGCGTCAAATAATGCCAAGAAAGAAAATCTAACCCGTGATCTTCGCTGACGTTCACTGATAAAATCAAAACCAAATTTGTTTTATAAGCGCTCATGAGTGAAGATCAGTGGTTTAAGATTATTCATCTTAGTGGTTAGCTGCTTTATTTTATCTTTACCAAATTGTTTTCACCGCATTTAAAATGCTGAAATCTCTTCAAGACTATAAATCGTGAGATCTTCAATCCAAGAAAAGTCTCTAGGATTTAAAGTCAAAAGAGACCTCACTCCCGCCACTTTCATCGTCGCGAGGATATTCAAATCATGGATCTTCACTCCCGTCACTCTGTTCCCTCTGAAAATTTTCAATAATTCCTGATGAACGGACATCAGTTCTGGAAGAAATAAGGTCACCGACTGAAACTTCTCCACATTTTGAGCCACCTCTGGAATGCCCAGACCTAAGCCATTCGCAGAAACCGGTCTTGTCGCTACCACCATATATTCGCGCAACACCTGACCGCTCAGGCAAAGGGTAAACACTTTTTGCGTTGCATTTCTGAATAAATCGATTGCGTTCCGATGCCCTTCCCTCCGTGAATCTGTTGCCGTCAAAAGGATGTTCGTATCAACAAAGACCTTCTCCCCCGCCTCAATTTTTTTCATCAGCGTAAATCTCTTCCCTACTCCAGGTCCCCGCTCCGCCCACACCGACAATATTTAATTGAAAATCAATCCCATCGTGAGGCAACGGGATTCGTGCGGCTTCTTCTAATAATTGATGAATTTCACCTTGGAGAGACCGATGATGCCTCCCCGCCCGTTGCTTTAGACGTTCGAGGGTTTCCTCTGAAATATCCCGAATATGAAGCGATTTCATACTAGTATTATAATGATACTGTTTTATTTTGTCAAACGGCAGAAGGGAGATTTCTTTTCTCTCCATTACCGATTCTTGGGAGATAAACCTCAAAGTCGTCAAGGGAGTGAATAAAGTAATTTAACCACAAAGGTCGCTGAGGAACAACAAGAGGAAGGACAAAACATTTTCCGTGAATGAGCACTACTGCCCACGACTCTTCGCTAGGGCAACCCTGCTTTTGAGTTTAATCTCGCATATTCATCTGAATCGAGTACTTCGTTCGAAATAATATTTCGGAGGGTCACAATCAAATCATCGCGGTTTTCCTCTTTTTTCACGGATCACGTCGTTTAAAGGATTATCCCTTTTCCATCTTCCCTACCAAATCGTCCTGACTGCGTACTGGGCGATCAAACGATCGGGGGTGATCAACGGTTGATCCAAAAGTTGAGCAGTCGCCACAATCATCCGGTCTGCCGGATCTTTGTGATGCCAAGGAAGCGTTTCCGAGCGATGCGCAATTTCCCGTGTGATTGATTGACATTGAATCGAAAAATCCTCCATCACTGCCTCCAACCAAGGAGCTAACTCCCGTTCCTTCATTTGAAACTCCAAACGTCCTGCTCTTAAAAGCCGATGAATTTCGATCACCGTCATCGCACTAATCCAAAGATCCGAGGTCGACTCCAGGACTTTCATCGCTTTGGGAGAGATCAATTCCGTCTGACCCGTCAGCCAAATGAACGTACAGGTATCCAAAACCGCCATTACCATCCCTCCCAAGCTTTTGAGGGAAGCGGCGATACGAGTTTTGAAGCACTCCCTTTGGATTTCAACTTTCCGTAATACTTTCGAGATTTAAATTTCTGAAGTCGTTCTTCAAAAGGACTGTTCTGAATCTGTGTTAATTGCAATAACACCTCTCCTTTTGCCCCGCGTCGAATCAACACGCTCTCCCCGCTCATCGCCTCACGGACTAACTTCGAAAAATGAGTTTTTGCCTCGTGAATGGTGTAAGTCATATTATTAGTCCACCTTAGTCCATTTTTTAGATAAGTCAATTTTGTGCTCACAATTCCCCAGTGGGAGATCCATGCAAAATCGTCAAGGGAGCCGATAAAAGAAGATTAACCCCCCCAAGATGAGAAACATTAAACCACTAATCTTCACTGATGAGCACTTATAAAACAAATTCGATTTGAATTTTATTAGCGAAAATAAGTCACTACTGTCCAAAACAAAAAAAACTTAAATACATTGTCTCACGCACTCCCATCGCAAAGCGAAAATCCAAAAAGGGAAAGAAATTGGAGAGCCGAGGGTAGGCAACCAGGAACGGGGGTGAGCAGGGGTTCCGTTAACGACGCCTCCTCCTTCGTCCAAGCACTTCCACCTTCGCAAAGGCTACGGCGGACAAGACGGCGAGACAAGCCGCCGCAACGTTAAATCCCTACTCCCCCCCATTTCATACAAAAAAATCCGAGAATTTACCACTTCGAGGATCGTGAGCTCTTTCCGAGGAGAGGTGAAACCGATCCCCTCCAGAGAAGCTCGATCGTTTTTTGAAAATCTTTTTTTCAAAGAAACGGGAGAGATTCTTGGGAGGCGGTAGTCGACGAAGGAGATGCCGAAAGGAAAGAGCTCACGATCCTCTCCCCCTCTGACGTTGCGGCGTCGCGGCGTGGCGTGAGAACTGTTTTAGAATTTCAATCCCCCTCTTCCATTTCTCCTCTCAAATCCAAAGTTGTTTTGGACGGTAGTGTTCTTCTCAATCAAAACTTTTCTATTTACTGCAAATACAACAGTCGAATACCGTCCTTGGGAACCTTTAGACTTAATTTGCCGTCGACAGCTTTTAAGTTCGCCTTGCTGAATAAATCAGTGGCCGATTGGAAGCCTGCGGGCATTTGATAAACCGTTGACTCATTGACACGATTGTAATTGCCCACCAGCAGCAGCATTTCATTTTTGCGACCGATCCCTCCTTTTTTATGAGTTTTAGTTCATGAATTAAACTTGAAATAGTTTTTTGCGTTTTGATAGGCGATCTTTCGAACCATCGATCCAATCAACTCATAATCCCGAGGAAGCAATCCTTTTTTCATCTCTTTCCCTAAAATTTGACAAAGAAGACGGCGAAAATACTCGTGACGCGTATATGAAAGAAAAGAACGACTATCGGTCAACATTCCCACAAAACAGGAAAGAAGTCCGAATTGAGAGATTGTCTCGATTTGACGTCGCATCCCATCGAGTTGATCTAAAAACCACCAGCCACTCCCCAGTTGAATCTTTCCAACGTGAGGTCCCTCTTGAAAACATCCCATAATTGTCGCAATCACCTCAAAGTCTTTGGGGTTAAGATTGTAAAGAATGGTGCGTGGAAGTCTGCTCTCCGAATTTAACCGATCAAAATGCTCCACGAGAGCTTGAGCGATTGAAAAATCTCCAATCGCATCAAACCCGGTGTCAGGACCCAACTGTGCATGCATTTTAGAGTTATTATTTCGAATCGATCCAAAATGAATTTGCATCGTCCAATCCTTTTCGGCATCCATGACCGCGAGTTCGTGGAGAAGGAATGATTTATAGTGGATGATTTCAAGCGGAGAGAGGCTCTCTTTTTTTAACGCTTTTTTAAAAATTTGATTCACTTCGGAACGGTCGCTAATCACGGCCCACACCGTTTCAATCCCTCGATCAGAAATCGTACAGCCATGCTGGGCAAAAAAATCGTGACGATTTTTTAACGCCATAAGCAGTGAATCAAGGTCATGAATCGCAACTTGAGAAACCTCGCCTAAGCGATCTATCCATGAATTAAAATCGGCAAGACGATCGATCGATAGAACCTTGTCCGGTCGCCATGTCGGAAAGACTTTTGCAGAGCATTTATTTTCAACTTGAATTTTATGATGAAATTCTAACGAATCAGTAGGATCATCGGTGGTGCAAACGACTTGAACTTTTGATTTTTTAAGGATCGTCCATGCTGAGAAATCGGCCCCTTGAACGACCTGATTACAATCATTCCAAATCGAGCCTGCGGCTTTTGAGGAAAGAAGCCGATCCGCAATTCCAAAATAATTCTTCAACTCAAGATGACTCCAATGATAGAGTGGATTCCTCAAAAGTAAGGGCGCAATCTCAGCATACTTCAGAAATTTCTCCTCATCAGAAGCCTTTCCCGTACAGAACTCTTCTGAGACCCCTGCCGCACGCATCGCTCTCCATTTATAGTGGTCCCCATAAAGCCAAATTTGTGTGATATTATTCCAGCGTTTATTTTCAGCAAGCTCCTGCGGAAGAAGATGACAATGATAGTCAATAATCGGCTCCTCTTTCGCATAGCGATGATACAGCTCAATCGCCTCAACAGAATCGAGAAGAAAATTTTCGTGAATAAAAGAAGCACTAAGGTTCATTTTTAAAAAATGAGTCAATTTTGACAAAAGACAAGAAGGGATCTTTTAAGGCAATTATTTTCTAACTAAAATAACAAAATGATCTGAAGGCATTCGTACAGACCATTGTCCCCCGGCCTTCACCACATCAGGATTCACTATTTGCTGTCCGTTCCCATTAAAAACATAAACATTTGCATCATATCCTTCGACCCATCCATAAATACCAGATTTATTTGAAATAATCCTCTCTTTTCCAATCACCATTCCTTCTCGAAGTTCAATAGGAGTAATCGGATACATCAGCGGAATATAATGTTGACCGATTGGTTCATCGCTCCAAATCCAAGGAAGCAATAAACAGCCCTTCCCTAACATTTCCCGAACCATTTTCGATCGAGCTCGATCATTTTGAGTCATATCATGATTTCCATAAGCAAGAGGAGAACTTAAATGCATTGTACTTAAAGAATGATAACTCAACGACTCCGCATAGGAGGGAACTTTTTTCGCAAGAATCGTTCGAGTCTCCGAAGGCCCACTAAATACAAAGGGTCGATTATTATTTTTAAAATAATCAATCATTGAGGAGCGATGTTCCAATTGCAGTAAAGAGGCCTTCGTCGTTTTTTTAATAAATTGAAAATTAGAACCATCAATTAAGGCGGTGCAACCATCCCAATTATTCTCCAAACCATCAAGAAAAGCTGTTTCAACTCCGCTATAGCTAAATTCATCACAATTCATCCCATCTAATCCTAAGTTTAATGTAGTCATCATCGACTGATAGGTTTGGGTAAATTGCCTTCCATAACTATTACTTGCTGTCGAGAAATACTCCCTTAAAGGAGCGTCGATCGGATAAACGATCTGTTGTCCAGAAGCATCAAAAACCTTACTATCATCTAACCCTGAATATGTTGAATTAAATGTTTCTGGTTTCGTACATATCTGCGGATGCATGTAAGTCAAAACCTTTACATCGGGCATTAATGAGTGTAATTTATTCGCCCAATTACGAGTTTGATTTAACCAATTTTGTGCAAGCTCAACAGCGGTTCCATACGCATATCTTGTCGAATAAGGGAGCCCGGAAAATAGTTGCGATTGCTCCATTAAAGTAAAAGCGGCTTGGCCAGAACAAACCCATTTAACCCCTCTTTTTTGCACCCAATTTTTATAGTATTCCGCTGTTTTTGTCCCATCTTGACCCGAAAAAACAATCGGACCAGGAATCTCATAATTCGATCCAATCGTGTGACGTATTTGATTAATCATTGACCAATAATCCCCCTCTCTGAGAGGATAAATACGCCATTCAAGATACCTCCAACTTGTGGAATTATCTCCTTTGGGAATCCCTAACTCATAATCAGAAAGTCCAATCGCATTATTTTTAACGAAGTTTTGACAATGAACTCTAAAAATATCTCCATCTGCAAATAAACCTGCCGTCTTGCCTATTGCAGAATAATAAACCATCGAAGTTGGATTTCCTGGAGATCGCCGATAATTAACCGCGGATGAATTTGTTAATTTTACTTCACTTCCCGCCAAATAATATTGAGGAATCCCTAAATCTGAAGGAAACGTTGTTTCATGTTCAATAATGAGTCCTAAAAGCGAATTACTTTGATTTCGATAACGATCTACGACCTCAATGTGATCCCCTGCATTTTTAACAAACCGATCAATTCGATAAAGAGTTGAACCTGAACTACTCCAAGAAGCCGCCACCGTCGCCCCCTTTGCAACAGGAAGCCAACCATTTATAACGGAACTCGATGTCGTCCATCCTCCACCAGGATTACTACTCTTCGATTTTGTAATAATCTCTTTTCCATCAATCATGTATTTAATATCTCCGTAACTATTTAAATAAACGGAGAATTCTGGAGCAACCACAGGCTTCGTAATATAATTAATCAAATTTCCCGTAGGGGCAGGATAAACAACCTCTGCAATCGACGGCAACGGATCACTGATTTCAACGGATACATTCTTAATAATAATCGGGTAAGAACTCAATCCATGATTTTTAATTCGAATACGATTCACTCCCTTTTTTACATAGGGAGTTAAATTAATTTCAAAGTGATAAGGATGACTTAATTGATTGGGAATTCCATACCCATAATCATTCAATGATTCGGCAACATCATCAACATCAAATCCAGGAGTAAATAATAGCCGCCAAATCCCTGAAGCTCCTCCTACCCATGTCCAGTCATTTAAATTTCGAGTAATGAAATCATCTGCTTTATTTAATAAATCCTCTTTTCCTGGATTATATATTCTCGGAAGAAGTGGATCCGTTAATCCTTTATCGACGGAATTACTTAAATAAACGTGCAATAAACTAGAGGACCCCGAATAAGTCGGCCAATGTAAACGCGCATCAAAAACAAGTCGACACTGTTTTCCAGAAGGAATATCATTGAGAAGCTCGACAATATGCTCTTCTTTCAATCCACTTTCAATATTTCTTATCGTTGCTCCTAAATCAAAATTTAAATCAGGGATTGGACGTTCATCAAAATCAATATTACTAATGCTAATATTATAAAGACTCTTAACGTAAATTTTAATACTTCCATCAACCCATTTTTCTGAGGACTCTTTTATTTTTATTTTCCCTTGAAAAGGAACGAGCGGATGAGCCTCTAGATAGAGGCTATTGTTTTTGTCGTAAACTTTGACCTCTGCCGTTTGATCTTGCAGGTACGCAGCCAACTGAAGGCTATTCAAACGGACTCGATAGCCAGGATCGGGGGTGAGCGTAATAATTCCTCCAGCTCCCCAAGTGAATGCTGAATGCTTAAAACTACCGTACACCCCGCTATAGCCAAAATAATTAAGACTATTTCCAGGATAATCAATTGATTCATACTTTACTTTAACGTGTTTCGTCCATCCCCTCCCTACTTCGTAGCGTCCTACCGCATCCTCAATAAAGTCAACATTATCTCCATACGCTTGAGGAATCTGTGTATAACCAAAAGGATCCCCCCCCTTAATCTCGAAAGTCAAAACAGTCGATCGAGCGATTTGCATGCCGAAAAATAAAATAACGAGATAAAGAAATACTGAATACATCAATTTCCTTTTTTTATAATTTTTATAGATTTTCATATGCTAACTTCTCTGTAATTCCCATCGCTAACTCTACTGCATTAGAGCGAATGAAATAGGGGTATGATCGCTCTAGCAATTAAATAGGAATCCCTTGACGTTTTAAGCGACTCACAAGATCGTAAGATTAAGTTAAAGTTTAAGAAAAAAGATTTTTTGCTCGATAAATATTTTTATTAAAAAATTTCTTATCTTTTGATAATCGCCGCACTAAATCCTTCAGGAAAATCAAGTTCGGTTACTGTTTTACCACTGACGCTTTTCGTCGTCACAGTCACCTTTCGATTAGGATCGGTCGTCGTATCCGGCAAAGTCACACGAGCGCCTTGATCATCAAATACATAAACTTCATGTTGACTTGCATCGTTCCAACCATAAATCCCTCGTTGTGCCACAAGGATTCTCTCCTGACCAATTAAATAGCCGGCCGCTAATTCGATCGGTGTAAATGGATACATATATTCACTCAATGTCTTTCGAGTCGTTTTAATATCGGGACTAAACCATCCATACAACACCCCGTTTTGAATCCATTTCACCATATTCTTATAAGCATCGACCTCCGTCACTTCTGTCAACCCGTTCCCTAGCAAAATCGGCGAATAAAGATCCATATGTCGAGCATTTGAGATCGATGATCCCTCCGTTTGCATTGGAATTTTATATTTGAGAAGAGATTCCGTCGCAATCGGTCCATTTGCATAAATCACTTTTCCTGCCGCTTGCAACTCCTGAATCCGTGCCTCTTTCCAAGGCAGGGAAAGTAACGAGACTAAACTCTTTCTACGAGTAATTGTTCCATCTCCATCAATATTGCCTGTAACTCCATCCCAATCCCTTGTTGGAACTCCGTTGGCATCGATTGGAGGATAATGATATTTCGTTCCTGACCACTCAAACTCATCCCAATAAATTCCATCCGAAACCTTTTCACCCCCTTGAGTCAACCGAATATTAATACAGTCTTTCATAATCGCCCCAAAAGAATTTGTCGTCGTTGGAAAATAAACCAAATCTTTATTCGAATAAGTCCACCAATGAGCCAATCCTCCTCCCTCTGGATACAAGACCCTAGAATCATAATGCTTTTGGGGCGCCGAATTTGGATACTCGACGGTCGTAGTCGCAGGATTATCGGTGTACCAATCGTTATCAATAAAACAATTGTAGTAAACGAGATGTTTAAACGGCTTATTCACCACGCTTGCTGCTTGTTGGAGAAGCTTATCCATAGCAATATAATTTTTCATATTCACCTCTGCAAAGAGAGAGCCCATAATTCCTGCTCCCGTCCCTGAATACGGATCATTTCCTTCTCGATCTTTTTTTTCTGTTTCTAAATTAGAATACGATGTCACCACATAATTTGATGATTTATTCACAACCAATCGTGCTAAATCCCGCTTATCCATCGCCAAATTCTTGGGCGTTGCCCCATGATAAACAAGCCCACCCTCTAGTTTAAAGTTCACATCCAACTTACGTCGAGCCACATTCACAAAACTAAAGTAATCTGTTTTAGGAAGAGGAAACAGAGACCACTTCAACGTCACGCTTGATCCTGCCTTCAAAATAAATTGATCTGTTTTAACCCCGCCTCGATTACTCCCCGTGTTCCCCTCATTATAGTAATTTTTACTCTGTAAACGGAAGACATCATCCTCTGCTAAAAAAGCGATTAAGGACTGATTTCGAATTAACACCGTCGTTGGATTGTAGGGCTCTTCAACGACACCATACAACGCTCGTCGTTTCACCCCACCGACTCGAAACTCCACGACAGGAGTTACAGTAGAATGATCGATAATCATCCCCAAATCCTGAGTGATATTATTCGTCATTTTATCTTTGACTTGAATATATTCGCCCATCTTTTCAATGGTTCGTTCCAGATTAAAACCTGGACTTGTCGCCGTCACAAGAATCGACCCATTCGCCTGATTTGCAATATTCACATTCGTCCAATTTAAAGCATTTGCCGACAACGTTTTCGAGATTGCTTGGGATCGGAAACTCGATTCAACCGTGTAACTCTCTCCTCCTGTTTCAATTTGCATTCCGCCTCCTGGCTGTACCGTCAATGAGTAAGGATTTACGAGGCTTCCTTGAGGAAAATAACTCTTCAAAGGAGTTGTATCACGCACAATCACTGTGGTTGTTGAACTTGTTGCCTCTCGAAACTCAATCACAGGATCCTTCACACAAACTTTATAATTACTTGTTTGACCTAAATGTAAAAAATCAATTTGATTTTCTCCTTCCACTAAAAGAGTCGTAATATCAAATTCATATCCAAAAGGATACGCCTCTGGTTCAGAGCCTGTATAGTAGCCTTCACTCACAGGAATCGGATCGTAATTAGGAGAATAAAAAGTCGCAAATTTAACATCGGCAAAGACTGAAAAATCTCGCCCATCATTAAAGACTAGAGGACTCTTAGGACGTAAAACATTTTTCCCATTTAAGGAGTAGTTATTTACTTTTAAACCTAAAAAATAAGCCGTCCCCGCTAGATTCGCATAATCCGCTCTCGTTTTAAATTTTAAAATAGCGCGAACATTTGACTTTAAGTTCGGAATATATGTCGTCGTAAACGTCTGTTTCGCATTCGTAGAATCGGTCGTATTATCAGAAATCAGATGATAAAGCTTAAATTCACCCGTATACAGCGATTGATTTACGGGCGTACTGCCAACACTCGTATAATCGACAATCTTCGTTGCCCCTACCGCCCCTTGATTCCCCTGTTTAACATAGAATTTACCTTCCGAAAAACGATAGTAGAGATCTTGAACTAAATCACCGTTAAAGTCGGCGAAGCCAAAACTCCCTACAGAATTCCATCCCCCTCCCTCTAAAGGAGAGATCACCGTCGCTCCAAAATAACCTTGATTCCCCCCACTCAAGGCAAGCTTTACATAAAGAGCGCTTGAAGTCATTAAATAGAAATCCTCTTTACCATCTCCTGTCAGATCTTTAAACCCAAAATTATCAGGAACATACCAACCCCCTCCTTCTAAAGTCGTTTGAAGGTCACCTCCAAAACTTCCGTTACCTAATCCTAGCTTAATAATCACTCGATGATTCGTGTTCTGATTATCTAAATAATAATAATCCGATTTCCCATCCCCATTCACATCCGCAAAACCCCAATGCCCTGGGTTATTCCAACCCCCTGATCCGAAAGCCGTCACTTGAGTCGAGGTCAAACTTCCCGTTGCTGTCCCTCGCTTTACTGAAATCTGACTTGATTCCATGTAATAATAATCCTTTTTGCCATCTCCATCGATATCAACAAATCCCCATTGTCCCGGTGTATCCCAATTTTTTCCCCCCTCAAAACTCGTAATTACATTCGAACCGAACTTCCCCTCATTTCCTGCTCCAGAAAGGGCAGGACGCACCCAGATTCGATCCGCCCCAACATAATAAAAGTCTTCCCGAGCATCCCCTGTAATATCCGCAAATCCAAAGGCTCCCACCGTATCCCAACCGAGTCCCCCTAAATCAGTCGTGATAACGCTCCCATAAGTTCCATCTGACGAAGCCAATCGAATATATACAGCTCCTGAACTAATATAGTAATAATCACTATTTCCATCTCCATTCACATCCGCAAAACCCCATTTTTCTAAAGCATTCCAACCCGATGAACCAAAACTCGAAAATATATATTTTGAGACATCCCCCGCAGAAGTCGTAAATCCCGCATAAATTTTATCCGTTAAGACCTTGAAGTACTTTGCCATTTTTCGACCTGAAATCGTACTCTCCGTTGCCACGGTCGTCGCAAAACCCCAAACATTTTTGACAAGTCGTTGATATCCTCCAAACGGAATATCATTACTTTGCGTTAAAGTCGTATTCAGTTGTCCATAACGAACCGTAAATGATTCATCTAAGAAATAAAAATCAGCACGTTTATCTCCATTTAAATCTCGAAACCCAAAGGATCCTTGAAGATCCCAAGATTTCGCGTCCACATCATTAAGTCCGACTTTAACGACCGGCATATAGGCCGATCCTTGCCCATCCATGCGGGCGATGTACATCGCCTCGGAGGTCATCAAGTAATAATCCTTAATCCCATCTCCACCAATATCCGCAAAGCCCCATTTTCCAGGAGTCGAAAAATCAATATTCTCCACAGGATTTGTCGAAAAATTACTCGTTATCATCGGAAGTGGAGCGAACTTTCCAGTCGGTTGCCCCAAACAGACCGACATCTGATATCGTGCTGGATTAAAAGTATTATCTTTATAAAGATAAACATAATCCGCTTGTCCATCGCCATTAATCTCCTCCACCATCCACTTTCCTTGCACATCCCAACCCGTTCCACCAAAATCAGTAAAAACGGAAGTGCTCTGTGCCTCTAAAGCTCCATCATATAGTGCCCGTCGGACATAAATACCATTGGTTTGGACTAAATAATAATCAGCTCGTCCATCTCCCGTCACATCTTTAAATCCCCATTTTCCAGGGGTCGTCCAATTTCGAGTCGCATCAAAGGTCGTCGTAATCGTCGAACTTAATCCTCCCCCTTTATTCCCTAACTTCACTCTTAAGGTATTTCCTGTAAAACAATAGAGATCAGCACAGTCATCGCCACTATCGCCATTATTTCCCGTCAAATCCGCTACCCCCCACATTCCCACGACATCCCAAGAATTCCCCTCCAATCCCATGGTCACAGCATTCTGAAAAGTCCCACTTCCATCTGTTTTACAATAATTAATCAAAAAGCTCGTTCCATTATTATAATAATAATCATCCAATCCATCCCCATTAAAATCTGCAAAACCCCACTTTCCAATGACATTCCATCCCGTGCCATTAAGTGAAGTGGACTTCATCTCCCCAAAATTTCCGGTCGGCGTTCCCAGTTTAATATAGATTTTAGATTCATCTAAATAATAAAAATCGGCAATACTATCCGAATTAAATTTTCCAAAACCCCACTTTCCTTCAAACTGCGTACTTCGAATCTTGAGTTGACCTCCAAAAAGCTGCACCCGATCCGCACGTCGATCCTTATTCAAATCAATAAATCTTCCTGCTCCTATCGTATCCCACCCAGTACTTCCCATCGCAATCACTTGTGTCTCCCCTAATCCTCCACTCACGAGTCCGTATTTCGTATAAATAGAGCTACTCCCTAAGTAATAGTAATCCGCTCTGCCATCTCCATTAATATCCGAAAAACCGGATTTCCCTAAAGTATCCCAGCCTCCCCCACCCATCGCTTGATTAATGGTGACTCCCAATGTCCCATCCGGCTGACCCAATTTAATATAAGTATAAGAGTAATCCACGTAATAGTAATCCGCTCTGCCATCTCCATTAATATCGGAAAAGCCCCATTTCCCATCGGCATTCCATCCTCCACCTCCAGACATATAAGTCGAAACCGCCGCACCCAATGTTCCATCACTTTGCCCTAATTTCACGTACGTATAATACCAATCCACATAATAATAATCCGAACGACCATCTCCATTGATATCAATAAATCCAAACTTTTTCGGTGTATCCCAATTGGCACCTCCCATGGCGACAGAAATCGTTGCCCCTAATGTTCCATTCGCTTGTCCCAGCTTAATCGAAGTCGTCGTACTCCCCACAAAATAGTAATCTGAACGACCATCTCCATTAATATCAGCAAAGCCCCATTTCCCCTCAATATTCCATCCCCCCCCGCCCCCGATCGTCACCGTTGTCGTTGCTCCCACGGTTCCTTTCACCCCCCCACTATCTCGTTGTCCGATTTTAATAGAAATCGAATCGGCACTCACAAAATAATAATCTGAACAGCCATCTCCATTAATATCAGTAAATCCCCACTTCCCAACCGCATTCCATCCCCCACTCCCCATCGAGAGCACCATCTCTGATCCGAACGTCCCGTCAGACTGGCCATGACGAATCCGCATCTGACTCGATTCCATATGAACATAATCTGGAAATCCATCTCCATTGAGATCCGCATACTTCACATCACCAAAAGAACTAGGGATCGTCGTTAAAGTTTGAACGGTCTCTTTTTTCAAAAGATTTCCACTCACCATAAAATCCCATGGACTTTGTGGATCCGCGACATTCTGAGAAAAGCCCTGAGGAGATCCGAAGGTCAATATGAGCAACAAAATGAGAATCGAATATTGAGAAGAGATTCGAAGAACAATCGATTTTAAATTCACTGCTTTCATCTTATTTGCCTTTTTATATTTTATGACGATTAAAAAATGTCATTACAATATTTGCAATATAAGCGTAACTTGTCATTTGCTTTAGATAAGCAAAGATGACTTCATGGTCGATTTAGCTAAAAAGAGAAGGCCGAATAATCTATTCCTCTCCCTCTCCCCCCCCAATTGCCTTATCAAATTTAAAAAGAGATTGTCCCGATGCTCTTTTTAGTCATTCTTCCTTTTATGTCCCGCTTTTTCAACACCATGGGGCCTTGTAATCCACAAGAGCACTATATCCTTTCAGCTTTGAATCGTTAGACGATGATTTTGGGTATGTCAAAGATTTGGGACTGATTGTTGATGACACCCAAGGACTTCGGCCTGCAAATCCGATTTATTCGGAAGTGATTATTCGAGCCTTAAGCCTCTTAGCTCAAGAACGAATGGGAGATCGTCAAATTGAACTCCCATGGTCAAAATTTCGGGAAAATGGAAAGATCTCCTTTGGAAAAGTCTTAGTTGAATTTCAACGATTTTGGAGAGAAGGAGGAAATGATTGAAGGAAAAAAACTTCATTTTGTTGGGGCTTAAAACGAAGAACTCTTGCCGATTGATATCAGTATATCGATCATGAAATAATAATTTAAAATATTAGGGAGCCTTATAGCCATCAACTCCCCCTTTTGACCTCCATTCGCGATAAACAAGCCATGACATGAACACCGCTAAGTTAAGCTTTATATCATTCTTAGAGAACGACTTATAGAACATGGTAGGCATCTTTTGAGTTCATGATGATGCGTTCGGACTTGTTTCTGATTTCCGTGAGTTTTGCTTCGATCTTTTTATTCTCCTCAATGGCTTT
>CAMCYL010000032.1 GCA_945883905.1 Akkermansia muciniphila
CCGAAAAATCGGCTTCCTGAAATGCGCAGGTTGCTCACGAACTATTCGCAAGCCAGAGGAATCATCGACCAACTCATTGCGGCTAATGTTGAGATCTTCAAGAAAGGGAGCTAGCAAATCACTGACTTGTGGGTAATAGAAAGCTCATCTAACCGATCATTGATCTTGCTCTTTTCCCAGAACAAATTACTCCTTTAACTCATGTTTACTGGACTTATTGAAACCCAAGGAACGATTCTTCAACGAATCGAATCCCTTGAAAGCGTTCGTCTTCTCCTCCGATCTCACCTCCCTCTCGAAGGAACACAAATCGGAGACAGCATTGCGGTGAATGGATGTTGTTTAACCGTCGTCGCTCTTGAAAATCAAATAATGACCTTCGATCTCCTTCAAGAAACCGATCGACGCACGAACTTCAAAACCGTTAAAGCGGGCTCGATCGTTAATTTAGAGCGATCCCTTCGTCCCTTGGATCGAATGGGAGGTCATTACGTCACTGGTCACATCGACTGTACCGCCCCGATCATTCGTTGGGAACCCTCGGGACGAGATTATCTGTTAGAAATTGAACTCAATCCCTCTTTCCAAAAATGGATGATCGCAAAAGGTTCTATTACCATTGATGGGATTAGCTTAACCGTCAGTGAAGTCTATTCCGATCGTTTTCAGGTCTGGATTATTCCCCATACTCGTGAAGTCACGAACCTCGCCTCAAAACAGATCGGAAATGAGGTCAATTTAGAGTTTGATATGATCGCCAAGTACACCGAAAAAATCTGGCTCGCGCATCAGTCCACTCCTTCGATTCCCACGGCGTAATCTCTTCTGTTATTTCTTTAATCAGTTCATAAGCTCTCGTAGCTCAGCTGAATAGAGCAACGGATTTCTAATCCTCTTAAGTGCCTTATAAAGAAATACTTACGAGTGAAAGAATGAGCAAGGTTTAGCAGAATGAGGTAAGAATAGGTCATTTAAATGTCAATGATTTGTCAATGGATTGAAAAAACAGATCACTCCATAAGTGGGTAAAAGTAAAAGCGACAGCAATCTATTATTTTTAAATTTTTGAAATGATTTAAGCACCTGTATATGATGAGTTTCCAGAATAAGAGATAGCCCCACTCTTTAATGAGCTAGATATAAGTTCCATCCTTTCAAGGCAAGCATTTCTAGCATCTTGAGAAAAACCAAGGGGTTGAAATGAAAAAAATTTCTCCAAATGCTTTTTCAAAGGCATTACAAAAAAGAAAGAAATTTCCAGAGATGCCTCTTCTAATCTTTTATATGAGAGGTGAACGATTCCCTTATTAATACGATCCCAAAAGAGAGGATTTTTTATTAATGGCTCCGTTTTTGAGAGCTCTGTTAATTCAAACTCAAGTAATTTGATTTCAGATTCTTCAAGAAAATGTTTTGCAAGAATATCATCTGGACGAACTGTTAGACCATTCCAATGGCTAGGGCTGATAAAATTTATAACCGAACGAGCATGTACGCACAAAGTGACAAAAAAACAGTTTTTTAATTTTTCGTCGGTCATGTTCTTATTATAAAGCTCAATGGCATCGCAAAGCATATTTAACTCATAGAGCACATGGCTTGCTGCCCTCTCTAATTCATCTTTCGATTTTCCATCAGTCTTTTTGATCATCATCGCTATTAAAAAAAATTAAACGTTTCTTAGAGTAGAGTAAATGGAAATAGAAATAATTCATATTTTGAGGTGACTTATTCCGGTCCTTGGATCAAAATAAGGAATGAGCAAATCTCAGTTCACTGCTATTTTGGAAAAAGAAGAGAACGGCTATGTTTCCCTTTGTCCTGAGCTTGACGTTGCCAGTCAGGGAGAGAGCGTCGAGGAGTCCCTTGCTAATTTAAAAGAAGCCGTCGAACTTTTTTTAGAATGTGCCTCAAAAGAAGAGATTCAGCAAAGACTCCATGGAGAAGTCTTTATCACTCGTTTTGAGGCAGTTCATGCCTAAGTTGGGAGTTTTTTCAGGCAAAGAGATTTGTGATTTACTTGAGAGTGAAGGTTTTCTGCAAGTGCGTCAAAAAGGCAGTCATATCATCATGCAGAAAGCGAACGTCAACGGAACGATTACGGTTCCTGTTCCCAACCATAGAACAATCAAGATTGGGACGTTACAATCAATCATTCGTCAAAGCGGTCTATCCCGAGAGTTTTTTCAGAAATAATAAATCACTTTGTTTGCTCTTGAGACGAAATCTAAGAAGTGTTACATTTCGATGATGGATCTCCATATTCTTGAAAAAGAGGCACTTCAGTTGCCTGAAAACCTCCGTGCGATGCTTGCGGAGCGTTTGATCGAGAGTATCTCCCCCATTTCCACGGAAATCAAAAAGGCATGGATTCAAGAGACAGAAGATCGCATGGGGGCGTTTGAACGAGGAGAGATTGAGTCTGTCGATGGCGTAACCGCTATGACAAGTTTAAGACAAAAATTAGTTCAATGACCTATCGGTTTCTCTCTCCTGCACTTTCTGAGTTATCGAGTGCTGTCGATTATTACGAACTTCAAAAAGTCGGACTTGGAAGCGATTTACTCGACCAAGTCGATTCAACGATTGCAAGGATTCTTCAGTTTCCGAATGCATGGGGAAAATTAACGGATCGCTACAGGCACTGCAATCTCCGACGATTTCCCTACACAATAATTTATACGGTTATGAATGAAGAGGAAATTTTGATTATTTCCGTCTTTCACCTCCAAAGAGACCCGATGACTTGGAAAGAGAATTTGTGAAAGAGGGGTTTTAAATAACTATTAATTACATCCCGAGCCAATCCCTCATTCCATTCCACCCTGATTTTCTGTATGCAAATTGTGGACTAGAAGGAATATCTTCAGGTTTCGTTCCTAGTTGGGGCATTTCACCTCTAGAATACTGGGGTTCGTGTCATGACCTTATTTCTTATTTAAAATCAAATTTTTGGGGGGATTTTTATAATATTTAAGCATCCACCAACTCAAATGAAATCCGTTTCCCGAGAGCGTGAGCCGCTTTCGATAATGTCGTGTAAGTGACCGAGGGGTTGCGCGGATCCAATAAACGATGAACCACCGCCCGACTTGTTTTCATCTTTAAAGCCAAAGCAGAAATCGACATATGCCGAACTTTCATCGCCTGCTCAATTCGATAAGCCAACATCTCTTTTTCCGCCAAAAGATTGACCTCCTCTAAAATTCCCTGTTCCTTCAAAAAATCATCAAAATTTGATCCCGCATGGGGGTTTTTTTTAGCTGTTTTTTTCATAGTCCCTCTTTCTCTTATTGGCTAACTCCAACTCCTGATAGGGAGTCTTTTGCGTCTTCTTGATGATCCCATGAAATAGGATCATCTTTCCCTCTTTTACAGAAAAGAAAACTCTCGCAATTCCATCCTGTAAATTACTTCTTAGTTCAAATAGACCTCCGCCGATCGGACGCACATATGGCATCCCCAAAGGCCACTCCATCTGAACCTTTCGAATGTCAGCACCAATCCGGCGAGTATTCTCTTTTGAAAGCGACTCAACCACTCCCTCACAGGCTCATTGCCCGTTAGTGTGCAATAGAAAATCACCATCAATGCCATACACTTTACTGTATCGATATTGATACAGTCGTCAATATTTTTTCAGATTCTCGCCTGTTCACCGGCTCCGTGTCATAATCTCATTTGTCCCGAAACATGCTCTGTATACTGGGGTCAGTATATGCTCCCTGTCCGTTAAAATGAGGGAATCTCACTTTATTTAGTCCTCAATTGACAATCATTTGTGCTGAACCCTCTTTTCTTTTTTCTTCCGTTGCTGAATCTCTTCTGTTATTTCTTGAATCGGTTTATATTAGCTCTCGTAGCTCAGCTGGATAGAGCAACGGATTTCTAATCCGTGGGTCGAGTGTTCGAGTCACTCCGAGAGCAACTTTAGCATCGTTATCAGGATTGACAGGATATAAACAGAATCCCCTCCTCCATTTTGGTGACTTCTTATGCGAGGTAAATCCATCTCCAGCAGAGTAGGGATAATATCACCTTGAACGCAAATGAGACTCAGAGAGGCGCCCTATCTCTTTTTCTTCTTCGTAAAACGATACGATTTCAGAGCTCCACTTCCTTTCATCTCCGATTTCCCTGCCCCTTCCCCTTCTCCTTTCAACTCCCGAATCTGATCTCTCAAAATCGCCGCCCGTTCAAAATCAAGCTCCCGTGAGGCCCCCCGCATCTCCTCATCCAATTGTAAAAGGAGCTGCTCTTTCGATCCCTCCGAAATCGGTTTCGAGAGATCTCTCTCCGATGGAGCCGCCGGTTGTCGCAACGACTCTTGAACGGAACGCTTGACGCTCCGAGGAATAATTCCATTCGCTTGATTATAAGCAATCTGCTTTTCACGCCGTTGCTTCGTGACCTCGATCAATCGCTTGATCGATTTCGTCATGGTATCTGCATACAAAATAACCTGACCATGAAGATGCCGTGCAGCTCTTCCTGCCGTTTGAATAAGAGAGGTCTCCGAACGTAAAAAACCCTCTTTATCGGCATCCAAGATCGCCACAAGAGAGACCTCCGGAAGATCTAACCCTTCGCGTAATAAATTAATCCCAATGAGGACATCAAAATCCCCCGCTCGAAGAGATCTCAAGATCTCCACACGCTCAATGGTCTCCACTTCAGAATGGAGATATTGAACTTTGATTTTTAAATCCCTCAAATAATCCGTTAAATCTTCAGAAGTTCGCTTTGTCAATGTAGTCACCAAAACTCGCTCCTGCTTTTCAACCCGAAGTCGTATCTGCTCAATCAAATCGTCGATCTGCGTTTTTAGCGGTTTAATTATAATCTCAGGATCGATCAATCCCGTCGGACGAATAATCTGCTCGACGACCTCCCCCCCCGTCTTTGCCATCTCAAAGGGTCCTGGAGTTGCTGAAACGTAGATTCGTTTGGATCCGATCGATTCATATTCCGGAAACTGTAAAGGACGATTATCCAATGCCGAAGGCAATCGAAAGCCGTGATCGACGAGAACCATTTTACGGGAACGATCCCCCGCATACATTCCCCCAATCTGCGGAATCGAGACATGCGATTCATCAATGACCATCAGAAAATCTTTCGGAAAAAAGTCAATCAAGGTATAAGGCCTCGATCCGGGAGGTCGTCCTGTAATATGCCGAGAGTAGTTTTCGATTCCCTTACAAAATCCAATCTCCTCCATCATCTCAAGATCGTATTCAGTGCGTTGACGAAGCCGCTGGGCCTCGACAAGTTTATTATCACGTTCCAGCTCGGTAATCCTCTGATCGAGCTCCTCACGAATCGTTCTCATTGCGATTCGTAATTTATCATTCGTCGTCACAAAGTGTCGTGCCGGAAAAATCACATAGTGCTGAAGAGCCTCAATGACATGTCCCGTCAAGGAATCGAATTTAGTAATTTTTTCAATTTCATCACCGAAAAACTCGACCCGAATTCCCTCCTCTGCGTACGCGGGCCATAATTCAACAATATCTCCTCGAACTCGAAATTTTGAACGAGTAAAGGCGGTATCATTTCGCTCGTACATCATCTCGACGAGTTGGGATAATAAATCCTCTCGCTCCATTCGTTTTCCTCGTTCGAGGGGACAGATCATCTGATGATAGTCCTCAGGAGAGCCGAGACCATAGATACAGGAGACACTCGCAACCACAATCACATCTTGACGAGTCAACAGTGAGCTCGTCGCGGAGAGCCTGAGTCGCTCAATCTCATCGTTGATGCTCGAATCTTTTTCGATATAAGTATCCGTTCGAGGAATATAAGCCTCCGGTTGATAGTAATCGAAATAGGAGACAAAATACTCCACCGCATTCTTCGGAAAGAACTGTTTAAATTCGCTAAAAAGTTGAGCAGCAAGTGTCTTATTGTGCGAAACAATCAGTGTGGGGCGATTCCATTTCTGAATCACATTGGCAATCGTAAAGGTCTTCCCTGATCCAGTGACCCCGAGAAGAACCTGGTGCTCCTTCGCCTCCTCTAAACCGCGCGATAAGGCTGCGATTGCAGTCGGCTGATCCCCTTGAGGAGTGTAATCCGATTGAAGTTTGAAATCCATAATTGTTAACATCCATTCAATTCACGCACTCACGCAAAGCAACTGTCCCCATGGAATGGGGAATGGCACCGCTGTAACGTTGTAACCTTGAATCTTAATGTTAAATAGGAAAAATAAATATTTTCATGAAAATTATTTAAGACTCTAGTGTCAACTTACTGAAGCTTTGTCGCTGCCTGAGTCGCCCATTGGCTTCCCGGATATTTATCGACACATTTCTTGAAAGCGGCTCTCCCCTCCTCCACTTTCCCGTTATTGACATAAATCATTCCTAATCGGTACAAGGCCTCTGAGGCCGCCTCTTTTTCGGAGGCATAAAGACTTGCGACCCGATCATACTCAAGCGAAGCTGAGGGCTGATCCTTTTTAGCAGGGTCGGGCAACAACATTCCCGTCAGCTCAAAAATACGACCCCGACCCAATGTCGCACGTGCCTTTAATTCGCTGGTCGATTTTGGATTCATCACCACGGTTTTGTAAGACTTAAGGGCTGGATCGGTTTTCCCCCCTAATTCTGCCGCAAGTCCAATCCCAAGTTCAGCCTCGATAATCTTACTCGACCAAGAGGCCTTCACTTTTAGATCTTCAAAGTATTTCCCCGCCTCCGTCACCTTATTTTGAAACAATAAGGAGGCCCCCATCCCATAAAGGGCATTAGCCTCAGCATATTTATCTCCGGGATAATTTTCTAAAAGTTGCTTAAATCGTTCGAACGATTTTTCATAATTTTTAGCCGTCATTAAAGAAGAGCCGTAACGATTCAAATCTTCCGCCGAGAAAATCACTTTCGGAAATTTAGTTTGAATCTCCTCGTACGATTGAAGCGCCAATGTCGAATTCCCTTTTTCAAAAGGAAGCCCGGCCCCTGCCAATAAAACCCTCCCTTGCATCGATTCATCAGAGCTAAATTGAGCGGCCAGATCTTTAAATACAGTGGGGGCCTCCTCGATCTTTACTAATCCCGCATCGACCTTTGTCATCGTTAACTTTAATAATTCTTGAAGCGCAAACCCCACCTCTTTGCTACTGGAAAAGTTTTTTATGACCCGAAGTTGAGCGGCCTCACTCTTCTGGATGTAATCATTCCATTTTCCTTTCTCCTCCTCATTGAGAGCAGAATAAGCTCCAATCCCCTGTCCCGCCTTATAATACATCGCTCCTAAACTATATTCTGCCCAGGCCGCTGCAACGGGATCTTTTTTGGCAATAATGATCTGGTAGTACTTTTCGGAGAGATCGAATTGGCGTTGTTGTTCGTGATACTTGGCAAGACGACCGGCAGCATCATTCGATTTCGGATGATCCGCATACTCTTTGATGATCTTTTCAAAAGTCGCAATCATCTCCGTTATTTTTTGTTGCTTCTGATACTGCTCGGCCAACAACAAAAGAGCTTGGCTCGCAATGTTCGGCTTCGAGGCATACTCTTTTGCGGCCTGCTCAAAAAGAACCATAGCGCCGGGAATATCCCCCTTTTTAAGCGTTGAATCTGCCATTTGTAAAAGGGCATCTGCGACCGAGGTATCGGAGGTATACTTTTCCCGATAAATTTTCCAAGCAGCAATCGCCTCATCGTAGCGCTTCAATCCTTTTAAGGTCTCGGCAATTTTATACTGAGATTGGGGATGAAAAGTAGTAGCACTCGGTGTCTCTAAGACCTTTTGATAGACCTTTAAAACCTCTTCTGGTTGTTTTAAGTCCGTAAAAGCCTGAGCGAGATTCACGAGAGCCTCCATCAAATAAGGACTCTCCTTTTTGTTCGCAACAAACTCCTGAAGGATTTTAATTCCCTCCTCCGTCTTCTTTTGTTGAACCTTACATGCGGCCGATTTCATCGAGGCTAAATCGGCATATCTTCCCTTCGGATATTCACGAAGACTCTTCTGATACTGAGCAAATGCCCCATCGAAATTCTTTTGACGAAAAAGCTCCTCTCCGATCAATATACTAATATTGTCGGCTTGCGGATCGTTTGGAAATTCCTTCTGGTATTCAACAAAAGATTGATCTGCTTTATCCACTGATCCTTGCATTGCGTAGGTTAAAATAATGAAGTAAGAGATCTCCTTTTTTTGATCCTCTTTACAGAAATTTTTAGCTCGTCTTAACAGAACACGAGACTCATTCGGCTGTTTCAATCTTACATAAGCTTTCGCCATTTGAACCATCGACTGCACCGCAGGATCAAACAGTGCGGTTAATTGCTCCAATCGATCCCGCTCTTTATTCAACCGAAGATCGAGTTGCTTAATGAGCAGGTTATTTCGAGCTAACGCTGCCGCTTGCTTCTCTTTTTTAATTTTCTCTACCAATGCGGTTTGAAGCGGTATGAGTTCGTTCTTCGGCTTCACTAGCCGATAGGCAGGAATCAAGGCTCGATATTCCCCCTCACTATCCGCGAGCAGATTCTTTAACTCCGCCGTTCGAAAAAGAGCCTCATTCGCAACGACGGCAGAATCGCTCTCTTTAATTTTTGATAAGGAATTAAATGATTTTTGTGCCGTTGGCATTGCCTCATCTCGACTCTTTTTCTGATCTTGAATCATCCGAAAGGTTTGAAGCATATACGCCTGTCCCAAGGTTAAATCATAATCAGAGCGATTCGGACTGGTCGAAAACTCCTGTTGAAGCTGATCAACCCCTTTTTGCACCTCCTCAAATTTCTCTAACAACAAATAAAGCTTAGTCCGTTGAAACATCGACTCTTCTCGGTACAACGATTTCTCATAATCTTTATGAGCAAGAAAATCTGAAAAAAGCTTAATCGCCGCTTCGACTCCGGTATCTCTCTCTTTTCCCTCTTTTCCAAAGGATTCGTAACTCTTCGCTAATCCCGCAAAAAAGGTCGCCCCCTCCCTCAACTCGACCTCCATCCGCGGATCCATCAATTTTGTAAAAACCTCAAGTGCTTTCGTAAATTTTTGCTGAAAAAGATAAGCAAGCCCTAAGTTAAACCGGATTGAATTCATCATCGTCGAGGTCGGATATTTTTGAATCAACTCCTCGAGTTGGGGAACGGCCTCAGTAAATTTATTTTGGCCAATTAATTCCTCAGAGATTCGATTAAATTCGGTGGTCGCAACATCAGGGGTCTGAGAAGTGACCCTATCGACTCCGAGAAGCAACAAAACGATCAGAATTAATTTCTTTTCCACGATGAAAAGAATAGCATTAACTTCAAAAGAACTCCAAGAAGATTTTAATCTGGAACAGCGGATATTTGGGCGATCAATTCCTCCGCTAATTGCTCGATCCGCATCAAGGCAAAACGGGGAGAAACAAACTCGATATCAGCCACATCCCAATACTCAATTTTATCGGCCCAATGAGCAAACTGTCGCGTCATCATCGGATAATGCTCATGATGCTGTAGGGCAATCACCTTTTGAGCGCCTTGAAAATCCCTCTCCTCGATCTGAATCCGAGTCACTCCGGTGGCAGAGAGAGGAATCTGTTTCTCCTCCATCATTTTGCGTGTTTGCGGAGCAAGATCTCCTTCCACTAAATGAATTGCGAGACCTCGCGAGAAGGCACGCCACTCCAGTCCCAAGGCCTCGGCTTTAAAATTAAAAACCGCCTCGGCATAACGACTGCGATAATAGTTTCCAGTGCAAATAAAAAGACAGTTTTTCATCCTCGGAGTTCCAACAATAAGAATTAATTCAGGAAAATCGATTCGTTTACGCTTCAAAAAGTGGTGCGCGATGGCAGGTTTGAACTGCCGACCCCTACAGTGTCAGTGTAGTGCTCTACCACTGAGCTAACCGCGCTTGGTGAGGGTTGTAGATAAAAGAGGAAAAGCTCCCTGTCGCCAAGAAAAAAATGAAATTAAATCGCTTCAAATTGTGGAAAAAGGAGTTGAAACTGAGATCCGCGACCCCGTTTCGAGGTGACCTGAATTTTGCCTCGATGGCTTTCCATAATCTTGCGAACGATCGCCAGTCCAATGCCAGTTCCGTGCGGCTTCGAGCTTAGAAAGGAGGTAAATAAGCGCTCCACTTGCTCCTGTGTCATCCCATGTCCCGTATCAATCACACTTAAGGAGACATACTTAATCCCCTCAAAGATCAGATTTTGAGCCTGTAATCGAATCGTCCCTCCATGCCCCATCGCCTCGGCCGCATTCAATATTAAATTCAATAAGGCCTGTTCCACTTGTGCCCGATCGGCATTCATCGGAGCGAGGTTTTCCTCCACTTGATAGTGAATCCGAATATGAAGCGACTCCATCTTCGGACGAGTTAAAAGCAACACATCATGAAATATCTGAGAGGAATCCAAGAGGGTCATCTGGGGCTCGGAGGAACGGGAAAAGGTCAACACTTGATCAACGATGCGATTCATCGATTTCATCTTTTCCGTGATCATCTGGATATCTTTTTGAACTTCAACGTCAAAGGACCCGGATTCAGTCAGATGATGAAACAACATCTGCACGACGGTCAACGGATTCCTAATCTCATGGGCGATCTCTGCCGCCATCATTCCCACCGCCGAAAGCCGTTCCCCTTGACGTAAACTTTCTTCCAATGTGATCATCCGTTCCATCAACCGCCCTCGCTCAATCGCTAAAGCGACGAGATTTCCCAAAGTCGAGAGCAGTTCAATTTCAGCGACGGAAAATCGATGAACGACCGGCATATAAACCGACAAAACTCCCATTTTCTGATTATCCACCATCAAGGGAACCGCTAAAAGGGAGACAAGCCCCTCTTTTTTAGCAATATCCGGATAAAGAAAAATATCATGATCTTGAACATCCATCACCGTGAGCGGTTTCCCTCGTTTTAACACAAACCCGATCAACGACTCATCAATCGGAATCGGCGGCTTACTCTGATAGGTCTCTCCCGCCCCCGACGAGGCACGAAGCACTAACTCCTTCCCATTTTCCGAAATCATCATCAAAGAACAGATCTTTCCCTTCATGAGCCGTCGGATCAATCTTGAGGTCTGACTCAATGCCCTCTCCATGCTTTCAGTCGAAAAAAGCGTTTGCCCAATCTCAATCACAGAAGAAAGCTGATGCTCCGAGGTCTTCAATCGATTCATCTCCCAACCGACCTCTAAAAAGAGACTGATCTCCCGTGCCATTCCACTCAAATATCGTTCCGATTGATGATTAAAAGCACTCGACCGATTCGACTCAATATTGAATACCCCCACGACGACCGAATCAATTTCGATCGGAACCGCTAACTCAGAACGCGTCTTCGAATTCAAGTCCACATAGCGACGATCTAAATGAACATCATCAATACGGAGGAGTTTTCCGGTTCCCGCAACATATCCGGTGACCCCCTCCCCCATTTTTAAAATAACGCGACGAGATTTGATCGATAATCCAACAGCGGCCTCCACATCGAGTGTTCCTGTATTAGGATTCGTTAAACGAATCGATCCCCGATCTCCATTTAGAGCCTCAATCGCTTGCTCTAAAAACGACTGCAACATCTTCGCTGGATTTAAAAGCGTTCTTAAATCTTTTGCTCTCCAAGAAGGAATAAGAAGAGAACGATCATTTTTACGATCATCGATGGCCGCAACTATTTTTTTATTTTTGAAACTCTTCGACATGAGCATTAGCCCATTAAAGCACCGACCATCGCCTTTGCTCGACTGATCTCTCGCTCCACATTTAAATCCAATTCTTTATTCATTGGAAAAGAGAGAAGCATTTGATAACTCGGCAGCGTCGTATAATCCTCCACTTGACTATCCTCTGGAGTCATTCCCAATCCACTCATATCCGCAAGGCAAACCGCCAAATCCAAGGCACAGGCCAAAAATCCAGGAGATTGAATCGATTCCGGCGGCTTTGGAAGAGAATTTAAAGGAGCATATTGATGGTGGACCGCCGTGACTATCTTCATCTCTAAGCCCCATTTTTTACAGAGAACCGCACTGACCGGGGCACGCGTAAATCCAAACAAGAAACGCTCCGCTTGATAAGCCCCTCCATGCTCCTTTGTCTGGGTATTCACAGGATGATATAGATCCGGAAAATGATGCCGCATAAAAATTCGGCCGATGTCATGCAAAAGTCCCGTTAAATAACCAGATCCATCGGAGACCTGAAAGGAGTCGATTAAATTTTCGACGAGCCGAGCGACCACAATCGATCTCACCCAAAAAGCTCCCCAATCGATGCCATCATCAAAATCGGAAAGCGCTTTCACTACTCCGCCTGCGAGGGCAACCTTACGAACCTCCTTTAAACCGATTCGATTCACCGCCTCGGTCAACGAGGAGACCGCCATTCCCCCATAAATGACCGACTGACTCACGGCCAAAATCTTCGAAACAATTCCCGTATCACTCGCAATAATTTCTAAAATCTCATCCCGCGTCGATTTCGGATTATCAAGAGCGGCTTGCAATGTTAAAAAACTCGTCGGTAAGGCTGGGAGGGCTGTATTTCCCATCATTCGAGTAATGAGAAGATCCCGAAAAACGAGCTGATCAGGAGTTAAAATCGGCCCCACAAAAAACTCCACCATCTTCTCACGAGTAAACGGAGTAATAATTTTTGATGTTTTGCTTAACTCATCGGAACTCATGCTCAAAAAGATGGTCGATTTTAAATAATTGGCAACGCTTAAAAAAAACGAATACTTCATTCAAGATGCCTATATACGATGCCATCATTGTCGGAGGAGGTCACAATGGTCTCATTTGTGCCTGTTACCTCGCTAAAGCAGGACTCAAAACAGCGGTTCTCGAACGTCGATCGATTGTCGGCGGTGCGGTCTGTACTCAAACCGATCTGATTCCGGGATATCGAATCGATGTCGGCTCTTCAGTCCATATCATGATCCATTTAACCCCTATCCTCCGTGAGCTCGAACTCGACAAGCACGGTCTTGAATATATCGAAATGGATCCATGGGCTTATTATCCGGTTCCAGGCACCAATAGCGGTATTCGTTTCCATCGAGATCTCGATGCCACTTGTCAAAGTATTGCTCAATTCTCAAGCCATGATGCTGAGCAATACCGTCGATTCGTCACTTTATGGAAAGAGCTCAATGAAGGAATCTTCGAAACCTTTTTAATGCCCCCCAATGCCGGAAAGATATTTTGGACTATTTTTAAACGCACCTTACGGAATCTCAAAACTCGTAAAATCTGGTCCTCCATGGACACCTCCCGTCAGCTCATGGCTCCCTACGGACAACTCCTCGATGAATGGTTCGAAAATCGTGATGTTAAAACCGCTCTCGGCTGGCTCTCCGCACAATCCGGCCCCGCCCCCTCCGAGGTAGCCAGTGGGGATATGCTCGGATGGAACTCCATGATTCATCTCTCAGGAGCCAAACGACCCAAAGGCGGCAGTGGAGCCTTAACACAAGCGCTCTCCAAGCGATTCCTCGCTGATGGAGGAGAGATTAAACTCGATTCCGAAGTTAAATCGATCGAGCAAACGGGTGAACATTGGCTCATCACCACTCAGTCTGGGGAAAGCTATGAAACAAAAAAGGTGGTGAGCGCCTGTCATATTCATACTCTTTTTAAAGATCTCCTCAAAAATCCTCCTCCCGAACTCAAAAAAAGAGTCTCTCATACTCGGATTGGAAATGGATTTGGAATGATCGTTCGCCATGCGATCGAAGAACTTCCGCAGTACGAAAATAAAACCGGAATCCAAGATTACCACTCCGCCATGCAACTCCTCTGTCCGAGCATGGAGAGCTTACACGATTCCTATCTCGATTTCCAACGCGGTCTTCCCCCCGCAAATCCCTCCGTCGTTGCGATGACTTTTTCCGCTATCGATCCAACCCTCGCCCCCGCAGGAAAACATACTCTCTTTACATGGGGGCAATATCATCCGTACGAACTCCGTAATGGCGAAAACTGGGATCAAATTCGCGAACGCGAAGCGGATAAACTTCTAGAACGGGTCTATGCCTCGGCCCCCAATCTTCGTGGAAAAATAATTGATCGCTATATCCAAACGCCTATCGATATCGAACGCATGCATGGAATGCTTCGTGCAAACGTGATGCATCTGGAGATGAGTCTCGATCAAATGTTCTTCTTCCGCCCTCTCCCTGAACTCTCGGAGTACAAGACTCCCCTGAAAGGACTCTATCTGACCGGCGCAAGTACCCATCCCGGCGGCGGCGTTTTTGGCGCCAGTGGCTACAATACCGCAAAAGTCCTCCTGAAAGAATTTCGGCGTTAATAAAATATCCTAAAAATTACCTCCTTTCCCATTTTTTAAAATAGAAATGGAGCGCCGACCGCCGGGCCGTCGGCGCACCATTAAAATCCAGAGTTATTTTGGACGGGAGTGAATCACTCAATCCAATATTGACAGCCTTTCCAACGATCTCGAAAGTAAAAGATATGATTCGACCTCTTTTTTTATTGTTTGCCATTTTCTCCCTCCCCTTGTTTGCCACCGTACCTCTCCCAGAAATCTCCGACTCTGAGGCTTTACAAATTGGAAAAAAAATCTGGAAGAACGAGTGCAATGGAACCATCAACGGTCTGACCTCTTGGAACCAAGGAGAAAACTTTGCCTCTCTCGGAATCAATCACTTTATTTGGTATCCCCTCAATGAAAAAAAAGTCTTCGATGAAAGCTTCCCCAAGCTCCTTCTCTTTCTTCAAGAAAATCAAGTCTTCATTCCTTTCTGGCTTCAAAAAAGCCCTCCTTGTCCGTGGAACAATCAAGCAGAATTTTTAAATGCAGTTAAAAATCCCAATGATAAACGCATGCTCGAACTCAAGGGACTCCTCGAAAAAACGATCGCCCTCCAAGCTCGTTTTTCAATTCTACGACTCCAAAATGCACTCCCATTAATGCTCGAAAAAGTAGATCCTCAAATTCGCCCTCGCATCACTGCACGCTTTCAACTTCTCGCCCAAATTCCTGCGGGACTCTTTGCTTTAATCGATTATGTAAACTTCAAGGGGGAGGGAGTCCTTGAAACCGAGCGCTATCAGAATCAAGGCTGGGGTCTTCTTCAAGTCCTCGAAGAAATGAAAGAGGCAGAACGGAATGGAGCCCTCTATCAATTTTCTCGAGCCGCAGAAATCGTCCTCACCCGACGCGTTAAAAATGCTCCCCCCGAACGTAAAGAGGAACGATGGCTTCCCGGATGGATCAATCGCGTTAAAGGCTATTTGAACTACAATCTCGACTAAAAAATTAATCCCAAATCTACTGTCGGCAAACTAAAGCCCGATAAAGCCCACTCAAATAAAAGGGCATTCTTTTGAAACGAAGCGTTATTGCTTGCAAAATCATGCAAATAAAATGATAACGTATCTGTTGTTTTCGACTCACAATATTTAATCTAATAAACTATTAATCAGGCATTTACAATAATTATTTTATATTTTTAGTTAAAATTTAAGATTCCTTCCTGTTTTTTTCCTTTGCCCATCACTTTCTTCGTGGTGAACTCCCTCTTTCATGGCTAAAGAACGCATCGATAAACTTCTCGTCGATCTAGGACTCCTTCCCACTCGGGAAAAGGCCCAACGCGCCATTATGGCCGGATTGGTTTTCGTAAAAGGAAATCGTATCGAAAAATCAAGCACCTCCTTTCCTCCTGAAACAGAAATCGAATACCGTGGAGTCGATCGCTATGTCGGGAGAGGGGGACTTAAACTAGAAGGGGCTCTTAAAACATTTTCGCTCGATCCCACGGGCTTGAATTGTCTCGATATTGGGGCCTCCACCGGAGGATTTACCGATTGCCTCCTTCAAAACGGGGCGGCACACGTGGTCGCACTCGATGTCGGTCATGGACAACTCGATTGGAAAATTCGCTCCGACTCGCGTGTCACTGTGATCGAAAAATGCAACGCTCGCTATCTCACGCCTGCCGATTTTCCGGAAAAATTTGATCTCATCGTGACCGATGTCTCTTTTATCTCCCTGAAACTCATTCTTCCTCCAGCAATCCCCCTTCTCAAAAATGGCGGTTGGATTGTGGCATTAATCAAACCACAATTTGAAGCAGGGAAAAAAGAAATCGGCAATGGCGGGATCGTTCGAGATCCGGCAATCCAACAAAAAGTGGTCGATGATCTTCTCGAATGGGTTCAGAGCTATCCCGTTCAAACCGTTGCAGTAGCCCCCTCCCCCATTACAGGAACGGATGGAAACCGTGAATTTCTTTGGTACCTGAGATAAAAAGCACTAAAGAATAAACACAAATGAATCGATATCCATCTATTTCCTTAAGCCGCCTGAGTCCAAATGAGTTGTTTTTATAATAATTATAGCATTCAAAAATCACATTCTCAAAGAAAAGATCCGTAATAAATGGGGCAGAAAATCCCTTCAAGTAGGATATATTTTATTTTCCATAATCCGCCTGCGAAACATCAACGGCGACCTGCAATCGACAACGTAATCGCGTTCCCGCACGAACAAAGAGATACGGTTTATTTTCCTCAAGTTCTTCAGTCATCAATTCCTCTATTTTATCTAAAACACGCTGAGAACCTCGAATCCCTGCATTTTTCATATTCTTAACGGGAAGATCGGTTACCACGCTCCCCCCCGTTGAGGGAACAATTCCCTTTTCTCGATCTTGAAAGCTCTCTGAAACTCCTTTGATTAACTCCGCTAAAAGCGGCCCTGCAGCCGCCTGAAAAATATTTCCGACCTTTTCCCCCGGAATCCCCAAAGTCCCATCCGTCGCCAACGATATCCCCTGAATCGGAAGGGATCTCCCATCTTTTTTGATCACTTTCGTAAATCGAACAATTAAACGATCTCGCTGTCTCCCCGGAGTCGCCTGTCCTCGAAGTTTATCCCCCACTTCCAAAAGTTTCCTCCCTTGAAAATATAACGGAGTCCAAACCCCTGCGGCAACATCGAGCTCTAAGGAGGAACTATTGATATGATCCATCAAGGCTAGATCGATATCCTCCATCTCAGGCGCAAAACTATCGAGATTGAACTCTTTCACAGAACTATCCTCAGTCACAACCACATTTCCAGTGACCGCATCAGGACTCAGATTATTGAATCGATATCGACCGGGAGCCACTTGCACTTTGAGGGACTCCGATTTGTTTTTTGACGGAGGAGTTTGATCGAGCAACGCTTGAGGAATCAGCGGCTCTTCAAAAACAGGGGCTGGAGTTGAATCAATTTCGATCGATTTTCTTTCCTGTAAACCAGTTTTCAAATCTAACGGAGGGGTTACATCCGCGCGCTCACTCTTCGATTCCAATTCCGGTAAAGCCGTAATCCTCCGAAGCCCTTGATCTGATGAACCGCTGTTTTCTGTTAAAGTAATCCCCGAAGCCCTCGGCCCTTTCAATTCTGTCGAGGAAACCGAACCCATTTGTTGCTTCGCATAGGCTTCACGCACCGTTCGATGTGGATCCGGTTCCTGGGTCGCTTGATAAAGAAGAATCCCCAGAGCAATCACGACCATTATTCCTGCAACGGCTACCCAAAGCCAACGCCAACGAATCAATAATAAACTTCGAAAGTTCATGATTCTATTTTCCCTAACGACTCACCAATTCAAACCGCTGATCATTTGAAAAAGGGGCCTGATTCATTAACGCAATTCCGGTCGTGCACTCTCCAGGTTGTAAAAAGTTCTTATGCAAAGAGAGAAAGTCGGGAATGAATAAACGATGCCCCAATTCCATCCGAATTTTAGATTCATCGATACGAAGAGCCATTGATGCCCTATTTTGATAGGAAAAAGTGACGACTACGGGGCCGACCGAAAAACGATAAATTGAAAAATAAGTGAATCCGGGATAGCGACTTTGACGATAAAGATCAAATCGCTGGACCTCCTGAGGTCGAATCGCTTTCTCTCGAATCATCAAGTCATAATTCCGAACAATTCCGAGGATCTCTTTAAGTGTAAGGGCTGAACCGTGGGGACTCGTGGCTAAAAAAGATCGCGAGGACGAAGAAAAAGGATCGACCCGAACCGCCGTCTCTCCAGAAACAAAATTAGGCTCAATAAAAAGATGATAAACTCTTAATTTCCCTCCAGTAAAAAAAACCTGTAATGACGTATCTCCCTCCCTCGCCGTCGCAGAAAGGACTAAAGTCTTTCCCACTTTCTGATACCCCACCATTTTGGGATCTCCTAAAATAATATTTTGAGGGATTTCCGAAAAACTCAAAGTCATCGGATAACCAGGAGCCACTCGTAATAACTCTACCTCTCCATCATTTTGAGAAATCGTGCGAATTTTACCTTGAAGAAAATCACGGATCTCTTCCTCGGAAAGTTGATCCGCTTTTTTACCTTGAATCCGTACCGGCTCTGCACTTTTCAGCTCCTCTTGCTCCTCTTCGGCTCCCATTTTACCGTGAACCGGAGGAGGAAGAGGAGTAAACTGAGCCGCCGCAATTCTTAAAAAAATCGCGACGAAGATCAGCGTTCGGACGAAGATCCACAAACCACGGAATAAAGAAATTTTCGACTTCATTTTAACTCCTCCCCAAGTCCAGAGGAGGATTCCCATATTTTTTTCGACTCCAATTCCGTTTCAATCTCTCGAAACCCCCACACTTTAAGACCCCATGGATTCTCTGGAGTCGGCCGAAGGAGCTCTAAATAAAAGAGGTAATAAACAATCGAGCTCGTCGCTCGTGTTTCCGGATTACCAGAGTCGTTAATCGTTTCCTCATAAAATGATTTTTCCGCTCGAACAATAAAACAACGATACGGTTGATAAGCAGGCGTTGGATCCTGATAACGCTTTGCTTCTAAAAAAGTCCAGAGTTGACGCACCTTTCTTTGAATCCGACTCTCATTTTCCCCTACTTTTAGTTGCAGAACCTGAATCACATGCGGATAAACATGATGAACGAGGGAATCAAGATGATACGCTCCCGGTTGAATCGTGAGCATCTTGGCACCGATCGTTTCAAGATACGATTTGATCATATCCGGCTTTAATCGAAAGACTTCGGTTGTCCGCCACATGACATAACCGCTATCCTCCGCTAGTATGGAGGGCGGGCGACGAAATATCAGGATCAGAACAATCGATTCGATCAAAAGAGCGAGTGCTAAAATGCCGATTAAAATTGAAAGAATCGTATTCGCAATTTGAACATCTTCAAAATATTCAAAGAGCACTCGCCTCTTCATGGGAAGCGCAAAAGAGGGGTCCGTCACCCGTGATTGAGAAGAGTTATTCCACATTCTCCTTCTGATGGGAGACTCCTTAGGAGTCGTCAAGGGAGGAGGGTAAACCCAGATCCTTCCATATGAAAATTTTTACCCCCATTCTAATGAAACCCAATGCACTCTAAGGAAGGCACGAAAGCATGAAAATAGATCTTATTTTAGACGGTAGTGATCTTCCGTGGTCGTTTTCCCTTTACTCATCAAATTCTTACTTCCGGCTTCCCTACATTCCTTAGAGATAATCCCATTTCTTGCATTAGGAATTAAAAAATGGAGCGCCGATGGCTCAGCGGCATGGGCGAAGGGGGGCATTTTGACTTTTCCTCCCCCTCCTTCAAATCCACCCCTGATCCATGCCGCCCAGCGGTCGGCGCTCCAATCTATTTCCCTGACGAGATTGCGCTAATGCGCAGGGAAAACTAAAGCTTAGGAACGGCGGAAAGTAATTTTTTTGTATACTCTTGTTGCGGATTTAAATAGATCTGCTCAGGAGTTCCTTGTTCTACAATCTCTCCTTGATTCATCACCAAAACATAATCACTCATATGCTCTACAACCGCAAGATCATGAGCAATAAAAAGATAGGTGAGCCCCAAGGAGTCTTGAAGATCCTGCAATAAATTCACAATCTGTGCCTGAACGGAAACATCGAGAGCGCTCACCGGTTCATCACAAATAATAAATTCCGGTTCGACCGCTAAAGCCCGCGCAATGCCGATCCTTTGCCGTTGGCCCCCACTAAACTCATGAGGAAATCGATTCAAGTGATCTCCTTGGAGTCCTACCTGCTTTAAAAGCTGTACCACTCGCTCACGACGATCTTCAATACTCATCAACGGAAAATGAATCTCTAGGGCCTCGCCAATAATTGAAAAAATGCTTAAGCGAGGATTTAATGAGTTAAAGGGGTCTTGAAATATCATCTGAATCTTTTTTCGATACTCAAAAAAACTTTGCGAAGAGAGTTTCAAAAGATCGACTCCTTGATAAAGGGCCTCTCCCCCAGTCGCAGGAGTCAACTGAATTAAAGATCTCCCTAAAGTCGATTTTCCACTGCCACTTTCCCCCACAAGTCCGACGGTGCTTCCTTGATGAATTTTAAAGTTCGCCCTCTTCACCGCATAAAATCGATCGATCTCACGACGTAAAATCCCTCCATAAACAGGATAACTGACCTCTAAGTTTTTGACCTCTAAAAGAACAGAACTCATGCACTCTCCTTTTCTAGGGTCACTTGATCGATCGTCACGAGGCGATTCTGCTTTTGTCCCAGTTTTGGCACACATTCTAAAAGGGCCTTTGTATAAGGATGAGTGGGATGGGATAAAATCCTCTCCGTACTTCCCGATTCAACAATTTTCCCTCGATACATCACCGCAACGGAGTCGGCAAAGCCCTTGACGATTCCAAAATTATGAGTGATTAACAAAATCGACATTTTAAACTTCTCTCTCATTTCTCGAAGCAGATCCAAAATCTGCGCTTGAATCGTCACATCCAAAGCCGTAGTCGGCTCATCGGCAATCAGGAGTCGAGGATGACAGGAAAGAGCCATGGCAATCATCGCCCGTTGTTGCATTCCCCCGCTAAACTCATGGGGATAGGCACGCGCTCGCTTCTCTGGATCAGAAATTCCAACCGCCCCTAAAAATGAGGCCACTTCTTTTTCAATATCTCTGACCTCCGGTCGGTGAAGACGGATCATCTCTGCAATTTGATCCCCAATTCTCATCACTGGATTTAAGGAGGAGGAGGGCTCTTGAAAAACATAGGCAATCTTTTTACCTCGCATTTGGCGTAATTCGGTTGGAGAGGCACTGAGAACTTGAATTCCCTCCAGTGAAATCTTCCCACTTGTATATTTTGCAGGGGGTTGAGGAAGCAATTTTGCAAGGGCTAAGGCGGTAACACTCTTTCCACTCCCACTCTCCCCGACAACGGCAACGGTCTCCCCATCTCGAATCTCAAAAGAGATATGGTCAACCGCTCTAAAAGAGGTTCCATCTTCTCGATCAAAATCGATCGTCAAATCTTCAACTTTCAAAAGCGAGTTCATGAATTCGGCCTTCCCGTCATCCGAAATTGAGGGTCAACTAAATCTCGCAAAAGATCTCCAAGGATATTAAAAAGGATCACAACAATAAAAATGGCAAGTCCGGGGGTTAATAGCCACCAAAAATTTAACATAAATACTTTCATATCCTGTGCTTGGCTGAGCATCAATCCCCAAGAGGCTTGAGGCTCTTGAATTCCGACCCCCAGAAAACTTAAGGCCGCCTCTCCTAAAATAAACCCAGGAATCCCCATCGTTCCAGCTACAATGGCGTAACTTAACATGTTCGGAAAAAAATGAATCTTAATAATCTTCCACGTCGATTGACCTAATCCCTTGGCCGCCCAAACAAAGGCTCTCTCCCGCATCGATAGGGCGAGACCACGAAAAACACGCGCATACGAAGACCAGCCAATCAAACTCATCAAACAAACAATTAATAAAAACATCTGATCCGAAGGGAAACGACTTCCTAAAGCCGATCTTAAAGCCAAAAGTAAATAGAGACCGGGAATCACCATTAACATCTCACAAACCCGCATCAGAAAATGATCGACACGTCCTCCCCAATACCCCGCAAAGGAGCCAATCCAATACCCCGGAATCATCGATAAAGTCACTCCTAAGACTCCAATCCACAGGGAAACTCTTGATCCATAAACGAGTCTCGAAAAGACATCTCTCCCAACGCTATCACTCCCTAATAAAAAAATTCGTTCCTCAGAGGGAACCGAAAATAGTCGCCTCTCCACAGGAATCCCTAAAAACTTTCGCCCACTTGCTTTTCGCTCAAACCATCGAATCGGAACGGAATCCCCCCTCTTGGGTTCATACGAGGCCGAGGCACGATCCACGAGTTGATACCGTTGAACATGGAGACTCCAGTCCTTCCAAAAAACGCGCGTGGGGGGATGATAGGTTCGTTTTAAATCCTGATCGGTTACCTCATACGGAGCAATCCAAGGCGCTAAAATGCCAATGAAATAAAATAGACTCAGAAAAAAAATGGCAATAAACCCTCTTTTTTGTCGAATCACACCTCGAAAAATAGAGGCAAGATCAAGCATGGTTGACCTTCAACATAAAAAAAATCCTCGGTTTTCTCATGAAAAATTACGTTTTTTCTTGGGACAAAATCGCTATGACCTTTTCCACTAAGAGCTCCACTCGAAACGGCTTAGCAATAAAACCATCGGGCGAAACTTGATGGAATCGTCGCGATAGATCTCGCTCACTAAATCCACTTGTAAATAAAACTTTGATCTTCGGGTAAAGCTTGCGAATTTCATACAAGACCTCGATTCCATCGACACGAGGCATGGTCATATCAAGAAGAACAAACACATAATCGGAATTTTTCTCCAAAAGTTCAAGCGCCTCTTGGCCATCTTGTGCCTGATCGACCTCAAATTTCATCGACTCTAAAATCTTAACCGCAACTCTTCGAATCGTCTCCTCATCATCAATGACTAAAACTCTCCCGGTCTGTAAATTTTTAACGGGCACCACAACCGCGGCCTCCACCTCTGAGGTTGTGAGGGGAGTTAAAGGAAAATAAAGTCGAAATGAGGTCCCATTTCCAAGGGAGCTTTTGACGGTCACCCCTCCACGATGTCCTCGAGATATCCCCAGAACAACGGGAAGCCCAAGCCCACGTCCAGCAAACTTGGAACTGTAGAAGGGCTCAAATATTCTTGAATAATTCTTAGGGTCAATTCCAGAGCCATTATCGGCAACCTCTAAATAAACATAACGTCCCTCATGAAGTGGAAAAGGGGTATAAACCGATTTAAAATCGATCTCCTGTTGATCGATGAGTCCGGTTGAAATCTTAATAAATCCCTCACCGGCAATCGACTCCGAGGCGTTGGAGGTTAAATTTAAAATTGCCTGACGAATTTGCAACGCATCCCCTGAGATTAAAGGGAGTTGCGAAAGCAAACGAAAGTGAAGCTCTACTTTTTTATGAATCGAAATCGATAATAAACGACAGGTCTCCTCAACCACCTGAGTCAAATTCAATGATTGAACCTCAAATCGTCCTTTTCCTGAATAATCCAACATTTGCCGACAAACATCAGCGGCACGCAAAGCAGAATTTTCGATACTCGATAAATACCCTTGAATCTCGGAATTCGAGGGAAGCTCTTGACGTGCTAAATTGGCATTCCCCAAAATCGCCGTCAAAATATTATTAAAATCATGCGCAATTCCCCCTGCTAAAATACCCAGACTTTCTAAACGTTGGGTCTCTTGAATCCGACGCTCCGATTTCTGAAGTTCCTCACGCATCGACTGACGTTGAACAGAAAACTCGATCGCTCGCCATAATCCCCGACCATCAATCTTTCCCTTGACCAAATAATCTTGAGCCCCGTGCTGTAAGGCCGAGGTTGCCATCTCCTCTTCGGCGGAACTTGTTAAAATAATAATCGGAAGCTTTCCAAACAGATCTCGAAGTTTCTTCACTTTTTCGACCCCGGGTTCATCCGGAAGCCCTAAATCGAGTAATAGCACATCCGGAATCTCCTCCTCAATCGCCTTCAACCCCTCTTTAAAGCTCTCGTGAACATCGAGATCAAATTGATTTCCTCGGATATCCGATAACATCTCTCGAACAATCAAGGCAACATCAGGATCATCATCAATCAGATAAATATTCATACGAACAATCTAAAAACTTTAATCTGAGATCTTGTAATAGGAAGAAAAAAGTCGATTTGATCCTACCAAAAATACCATTTCTCGGTTCGAAGCACGTATAGTCCTAAAAGTAAATTCGTGATCCCATGCGCGACCATCACATCTCCCAAGGTTCGAGTCCGTAAAAACCAACCGCCAAACAAAAGACCGACGACTACCGCCAACGACCACTGCGATCCATGAACCGAAGCAAAGGCCCCCGTGGTCACGATAAAGGAGACCCAACGAAAGGTTCCCAAGGCAACCTTTTCAAAATCATCTTGAATGATATAACGCATCAAAAATCCACGCCAAAAAAGCTCCTCCATCACTGGAACCACAAGCACCGCCCCCATCAAACGAAAGGCAATCAATCCCCACGCCATCGCTCCTCCGCCAAATTGATACGGATTAAACCCTCCACTCTCCTCATGCTTGACCCAATAAGGATCCAATCCGACCCATAATAAAAAACCGAGAATCCCCACCAATACACTTCCCTTCCATGATCGAATTTCAAAAGCAGGAAGCCTCGTCAATAACAGAAGGATCGAAATCCCCACCCCAAAGGCCTTCATCGGATAAACCACATAGACGGCTAACGGATGCAATGACTCAAGCATTAAAAAGAAACTAAAAAAGAAAAACGGAAAAACGTACGGATAGATAGGCGAGGCTTTAATTTTTTGAATCATCTACATCTCCTCTATTTAAATTTTCTTCAGCTTATCCTCTGATTTTAATCCCGAAATCGATGCCCTCATCTGCTGTACTGCCGCGACCGGATCTTGCGCTTGCGTAATCGGACGTCCCACGACGAGATAGGAACTCCCTTGTTCAATCGCTTCTGCTGCGGATAATATTCGTTTCTGATCCCCCTTTGCCTCTTCAGGAGAGCGAATTCCCGGTGTGACGAGCAAAACGGACTTCGAAACCTTCTCACGAATCAGGGAGACCTCATAAGGAGAACAGACCAATCCCTTTAATCCCGAATTTACCGCAAGGGTTGCTAAGGAAAGCACCTGATCGGAAACCGTACCCTGAATCCCAATCTCATGCATTCCCACTTCATTCATGCTCGTCAAAACCGTGACCCCTAAAATCTCTGTCGCAGAGCCCTCCGCCCCTTGAAGCGCAAATTGCATCATCTCCGATCCCCCCGAGGTATGAATCGTAAGAAAACGCACCTCCAAATCGACACAAGATTTGACCGCCTTTCGAACGGTCTCTGGAATATCGTGAAACTTTAAATCTAAAAAAACCTCCACCCCTCGTGATCTCAACTGTCTTACGATCTCAGGTCCTGTTCGTGTAAAGAGCTGTTTTCCCACCTTAAAGAAATCGATCGATCCTTGAAGTCGATCGACAAGCTGTAACGCCTCCTCTGCGGAGTCGTAATCCAAAGCCACAATAATCGGGGATTTACTCATCCTCCTCTTATTATTCCGATCCCCTTCAAAGTCGAGCTTCAACCTATCGAAATCATCAAAGACATTGTCTCACGCAAAGACGCGACGACGCCACGTTAAAACCCTACCCACCCCTCGTTCTGACCACGGCTCTTGCGAGCATCCTCCCTATTTTTAAAAAGCTCTCGAAAACGAGCTTTCGATCTCTTTTTAAAAACAGGGATCTATCGCTTTCGCTCTTGGGGTCAGAACTTCCCCCCACTTCATACAAAAACAATCCGAGAATTTCCCTTAGAGAGGATCGTGAGCTCTTTCCGAGGAGAGGTGAAACCTATCCCCTACAGAGAAACTCGATCGTTTTTTGCTCCGAAAACTTTCGGAGTTCAAAGAAACGGGAGAGATTCTCTGTAGGCGGTAGCCGACGAAGAAGGTGCCGAAAGGAAAGAGCTCATGATCCTTCCCCTCTGACGTTGCGTCGTGGCGTCGTTGCGTGAGAATTGCTTTAGAATTTCAATTCCCCCCCCTCTCAAACCCACCGATCAAAGCCAAAGTTATTTTGAACGGATACAAAATTCTCTACGGAGCCATGAGCAATCAGGGGTTCTCAATATCGCTACTCGATCGCCTTGAGAAAGTCAGGATGTTTTGCAATCGACTGAAGCCCCTTCTGCAATAGTGATTTCCCAGGCTCCATCCGATGCCAAGGCGAGGCCCCCGAGGGATGTGGAAGAGGAATGACCTCAAATTTGACTCCCTTTCGAGTGACCGTGAATGTTTTGCCAATACACTCCTCCAATTTCATTGGAGGCAAGAACTGTTGAATTGCTAATTTCCCAACAGGAATAACTAAACCGGGCTTTAAAAGAGCAATTTCTTGATCAAGCCACGAGGAACAGTTCAGAATTTCCTCCGGCGCAGGAACCCGATCCCCCCCCGTCAACTTTTTCCCCGGAAAACAACGACAGACGGCGGCCATGTAAATTCTTGCCCGAAAATGCGCCTCTAAGACTCCAGCGGATTCTAAAAACCATTTGAAAAGCGTTTTTCCAGCCGTCCAAGCAAAAGGACGCCCCATCTTCGGTTCTTTATCTCCCGGTGCCTGCCCGACAAGAATGACACGACTCAACACCGCTCCCCCCGAAACCACAGGAGGATTCATCTGCCGACACTTCCGACACTTCAAAAGTTTTTCGACATGCCGAGAAATCAAAGCTTGATCAGAAGTTGAACTCATGGGGTACTTTATCGAAGGGGATACTCAATATTTCCACTAGACCCACAAATTCGATAAGTTCCATTGGCTTTACTTTCAACCTCCATTTTTCCCCCCGCTTGCTCGACCATGAGCCAACCGGCCGCAATATCCCAAAGACTAACCCCTTGCTCGATATAAGCATCTAAACGACCACAGGAAACGTAGGCAAGATCGAGAGCCGCAGAGCCCATCGCCCGGAGCTTCTTCGCAGAATGACCGTAATGCTGATAAAGATTCATACAATGATCGACCGATTCCTTGGTCTTTGCAAAACCAACGGCTAAAATAGCCTCGGAAAGTTTGTTTCGTGAACTCACCCGTACCTCTCGACCATTTAAAAAGGTCGGTCCTCCCGCTTCGACTGTAAAAAGTTCATTCCGAATCGGATCGTAGATCACTCCCAATAAAAACTTGCCTTGGCGTCGTGCCGCAATCGAAACACAAAAATGAGGAATCCCCATGACAAAATTAATTGTTCCATCAATCGGATCGACAATCCATTCGGTCTCCCCGTTTGGGTTCCCTGAGTCCCCCTCCTCTCCGATCAAACGATGATCGGGGTGCTGCTTTAGAATCATCTGATAAATTAAATCCTGAGAATCAATATCCGTTTGAATTTTAATATCGTGGGCCGTAGACTCATTGATCTTTACCTCTTTCCCAAAATTTGAACGAATAAGTTCTCCTGCTGCCAAGGCCGATTGAATTGCCGTATGAATCATTTGCATCCGCCACTTCTATCAGGGATTAATCCTCTCCAAAATAAAAATTTTCAATCCCTTTCCACTATGCTCTAGCACTAGCGTCTAAAATAAAAAAAACTTAAATAATACATTGTCTCACGCAACGGCGCCACGACGCAACGTTAAATCCCTCCCCCCCCAAGTTCTGACCACGGCTCCTCCGAGCCTCCTCCCTATTTTTAAAATGTTCTCGAAAACGAGCTTTCGCTCTCTTTTTAAAAACAGGGATCTATCGCTTACGCTCTTGGGGTCAGAACTTCCCCTCCCTTCATACAAAAACAATCCGAGAATTTCCCTTAGAGAGGATCGTGAGCTCTTTCCGAGGAGAGGTGAAACCGAGCCCCTAAAGAGAAACTTGATCGTTTTTTGAAAATCCTTTTTTCAAAGAAACGGGAGAGATTCTCTTTAG
>CAMCYL010000033.1 GCA_945883905.1 Akkermansia muciniphila
CCCCTTTTATCAATCGCTAACCCTTTTTTGATCTTCTCTTACCATCTCTTTCCTCCCCAAGGCGACCCTCATGCCTTTTTCATGCTTTCTTGCATTCCTTAGAGATTTTTTTCTTTATTTTTTTGTTCTAATGCAAGAAATGGGTTTAAAGGGATTTGGCTTTGAGGTTTTAGAGGCTGAAGATGGAGAGAAGGGGTGGGAACTTTTTACTCGTTTTCAAAAACAGATTTGCTTCATCATTACCGATCTCACAATGCCGAGAATGAACGGCGACCAATTTTTGAAAAAATTAAGAGAGGTCGATCGCTTAACTCCTACCATTATTATGTCGGCTTACAGTTGTGATGAGTTGCAGAGTTATTCAGATCGATATCCCTTTGTCTATTTTTTTAAGAAACCGGGTAATGCAGAGCTCTTTTTGAAGTGCATTAAAAATGCGTATACCGACAGCAAGAAGTAACTTTTTATTTTTGCGATTTAAGGGCAATATATCGTCGATCATAAGAGTTGATTGCTGACGCTATTTGACGTTTACTTGGGGGGATGAAGCGTTATCGGAGAATCTGGGTTTTGATCATCGTGACTCTCCTTGCCTACGGGGGAGGAGGGATTTTAACTTTTGATTTGTCGAAGCGGAAAAGTAATGAGATTTTCCCTGTTTTCTCATGGTTTTTATTTGCCGAGGTCCCTCAAAAAAAGCATATCCGTTATACGATTCGAATCTATCGAGCCGATAATCGCGATCTCGCGACCCCCCTTTTATTTGCGAACGCCTCGGAATATCTGAATCCAAAATCAGTTTCGGCCAATAAATTAATCGATGAGATCGGCCGATCAGTGGGAGGAGCGGATGAAACGGAGGTTCAACATTTGAGGGAAATTCTTGAAGAAAATCAAATCAATCGAATTCAACGATATGAACTCCTGAAATTAACCTATGATCCTGTTGAACGTTATCAAACAGGTAAAATGCAGGTGGAGTCGATTCGATTTTTCGACAAAGGAAGGCCATGAAATTGATTTTATTAAAAAAAATTCGAACTTTTTTTTCAGGTAAAAAGGAATCTCACGATTTAACAGGGCTCTTTCATCGACAAACTCGAGAGTTTCACCACATTCAGATTTTAATTCGATGCTTTTACGCCGTGATGGTGATGTTTGCCTCATTACAGCTCCCTGAGTGGCAAGGTTATTTAGGTCGTGGAAAGGCGGACCTCCTGTGGCCGGTTCAGTGGATCTCTTGGATCGACCAGAGAGAGGGAGTCCTCGTAGTTTTGTCCCTCTGGTTGAGCGGCACCTTAATCGGATTTATTTTCCCTCAAAATCGATGGGCAAGGATATGGGCCTTCCTCGGCTTCTTCTTTTTTGCGGCCTTTAACAATTCATTTGGAAAAATAGGACATAGTCTTCATCACTGGGTCCTGGTCTCTTTCGTTCTCATCTTTCTTCCCTCAGTGACTACGGGGAGAGTGGGAAGGCAACGTGTTATTCAGATTTTTGTGGCGATTCAACTCTTGATTGGATTGACCTATACGATGGCCGGGATCGGGAAGTTAGGGGGAACGGCGATTCACCTTTGGAATGGGGAGATGAGCGCTTTGCATCCCCATGCGATGTCTTACATCGTTGCGGAGAGACTTTTACAAACCAACAGCGACAGTCTTTTTGGTTCTTGGTTTATCTCTCGTCCCTATTCGAGTTGGCTTTTTTTATTAGGGGCGGTCTACCTTCAGTTCGCCTCCTTATGGTTTGTCTCTCGTCCGGTTTGGCATCGCGCTTGGGCGATTGGATTGGCTCTGTTTCACATTTTTTCCTATTTCACTTTTACGATTATTTTCCCGCAAAGTGTTTTGATTCTTTTATTGTTTTTTGGATGCTCCCCTTTTGCAGGAGCGAGTTTCAATCTCAGGCAAATGATCCGACAACTCCCTTTTTTACCATTTTTTAATTTCAAATGCATGAAATGAGAGAATAAATAATTATTATAAGTGACTTAAATTGAGCTATTTACCTGTTTTTGTAGATTCTTTTAAAAATAATTTGAACAATTCCAACGGAGCGACTGTCTAACCCTATAACAGTACATTTTGTTCCTCCTAAGTTGTTGAGGGCGATCCGGTGGGGCGGATCGCCCTTTTTTTGTACTGATGAGTTACCATTTATATCGTGTACAATCGGGTAGAATAAGGATTATTCCAATCAAGTCCCGCTCATCACGATTCGATTCACTGCGATCATTTCTTGTATCATACTAATTAGTATGATACAAGAAAGAATGAAGAAAGATAAAAAAGCCTCAAACTCCCGACTTCCTCACGCCTCATCCAATCCGTTCATCTATGGAAAAGTAGTTCGAGAGGAGGAGTTTTGCCCCCGACCACAGGAGTTAAAGGCGCTTAAGAACAGCATTCTCTCTGGTCAAAATATGGCCCTTTTGGGGGAACGACGTATCGGAAAAACCTCCCTTCTCAAGGAAGCCGTCCGAAATACGAAGAGGCACACGGAGCTTTATGTCGATCTTATGCAGATTAAATCCATTGAAGATCTCATCAAAAGATTTTTCCATGCAATTCATCAGATCGATACCGGATTTTTCGATAAAACTCTCAAGTTTTTTTCCGTTTTTAAACCGGTGGTTACCTTTGATCCTGCCAGTGGGAAAACAGGTTTTTCTCTTTCTCCAGGACAGAAGATTGCTCCTGAGAGTCTTTCTGCCATCTTCAAACTTCTCAAAGAGATTCATCAAAAAAAACCACTGGTCGTGATTCTCGACGAATTTCAAGATATCCTTCACTTAGATTGCTCTTCGGAATGTTTGGCGATTCTCCGATCGGAGATTCAATTTCTTGAAAAGATTCCCTTCTGGTATTCAGGGAGTGTCAGAGAATCGATTCATGGGATTTTCCTTTCTCCGGACAGCCCCTTTTATAAATCTGCGCAAATGATTGAAATCGGACCCTTGCCCGAGGAGGCTTTCATGAAATTTCTTCAAGCGAAGTTTGAGGTCGGGGGACGAACGGTTTCCTCCTCCCTCCTTAAAGAGATGATAGTCGCGAGCAGCTCTGTGCCTGGAGATGTTCAGGAATATTGTTCAGCACTCTGGGAGGTTTCTGATTTCAATTCTACTTTAGAACAATCACACCGAGAGGCAGCCCTTGAATGTATTTTTTCTCGGGAAATCAAGGAGTATGAGTCCTACCTGCTAAATCTTTCCAGCATGCAGTATCGTGCGCTTTATGCGCTGGCGACCGTGGGGGGAATCGCCATTCAATCTCAGGTCTTTCTTCAAAAGGCTGAGATTTCCCTCCCTGCGGGATGTCAGAAGGCGGTGGATCGGCTTATCGAACTTCGGATCGTCTATCGCCATAATAAGGAGTACAAATTCATTAACCCTTTCTTTAGGCAATGGCTTCTTCATCGGGGGTATTAACCTAAAAACGCCAGTAGGAGCCCTTCTCTTTCTTTAAATAGGATCACTTTGATCAAAGTTCGGTATTACCCCTCAGACTGTTTCTTTAAATTATGAACGAGTCTTTGAAAGCGCTCTTTTAAATTCAGGGCTTCGAGGATTTTCTGCTTTTCTGAAACGTTTTCGACAAATCCATAGGAAACCATATCGACGAGAGTATCACGATCAGAGAGGTTTTTTAGGAAATCCTCCATCCATTCTGGCATCTCAATTCCCTTTTCTTTGAAGAGATGAACGTATTCCAATGTTTTACTCACTAAGGCATCAATCTCAGGATCATCGGGGGAGTCGGAGCGAAGGATCTCGATTTTAGCGATCGGATACGGTTCATCTTGGAGGAATTCGATCAGTCTCACGCGGGTGAGTCCTTGGAGGACTAAATTCGAAGAGCCATCCGGATTATCAACACAGGCTCGGATGATTCCAATCGAGGCGATGGAGTGTGGTTTCATCAGATCACTCGCAAGGGAGACCGCAAAAATGCGGGACTCCTCTAATGCTTTTTCGAGCATCAAACGATAACGGGGTTCAAAAATATAAAGCGGAAGCAGAACCTTCGGATAAAAGACGGTTTCCGGAAGGATCATGACGCTGACCTCCGGAGGGATCGTCAAGGAGGGCATACTTTCTTAAACGAGAGAATTCGAAAGGGTTAAATCAATTCCTAGATCGCCAACTTTATGAATCGTGAGATCCTTAAAAGCAGGAACAACATTCGCCATCGCTTTAAAGGCCTCTTCAACCGTATGAATTCCATTCCCACCACCCACGGCGGCTTTGAGATCGCGGATGATCTCCCAATCGTCACGGGATTGACCCGGGGCAGAGAGGGCACGGTTGAGTCGTTGGAGTCGGCCTTTTCCGTTAATCATCGTTCCCCGCTTTTCTGCAAAGCTTGAGGAGGGGAGATTATAGTGAGCCAATCCGTTGAGTCGCATCCCTAGGTTGACCACGAGAGCTGTTTTTTTCAACGACTCCAAAGAGATTCCCGCTTCACCTGGGGTCTCATTGAAGATCAGAAGGGCTTGGATCGATCCCTTGGTAACTCCTGAGCGGATTTCCTCAAGCTTTCCGCTATTGGCAATTCCGAGTAATTGGGCTCCGTGGGTATTCGGATTTAAATCGGCACTTCGAAGAATTCCATCCGCAACCCCTGTTCGGGAAATGATATCACAGAGAATTGATTCTCCTCCGAGTGCTTTGCGGAGTCCTGAGAGAAGGAAGAGCTCCTCATTAGTCATCCGTGCAGAGGCAATGATGGCAATCTGCTCCGGTTTGAATCCTTGAAGTTGATGAGCGAGTTGAGTGATCGCAGTGTTCCAATCGGACTTTACGCCGTGAATGAGGGGAGTCGTGAGACGATTTTCGTCGTGGATCTCATGGAAACCGAGACGTCCTTGATCGCACATCCAAAGGGAGTTGACCTCCTCATTTTCGCGTGGAGTGAGTCGATGAACTTCGCTTTCACGGCTTCCGATAAGGACATTACAACCGGTGGAACAACCGGTGCAAATGCTCTTGGTCTCTTTCAGAAACCAGACGCGCATTTTGAAACGGAAATCTTTGCTTGTTAAAGCGCCCACGGGACAGATATCGACGGTATTGAGCGAGTAATTATTATCGAGACGTTTACCCGGATAAACGGCGAGCGTGGTATGACTTCCGCGTTGGGTGAACCCTAAAACATCATCTTGAGCGAACTCTTTTGAGAAACGAATACAACGAGAACACATGATACAGCGTTCATCATCGAGGACAATTCGCTCCCCGATATCGACGTTTTTCGGTTTTGTGACCTTCTCTTCAATAAATCGACTATTCGATTGACCGTGTTCAAAGGAATATTCTTGGAGCTTACATTCACCGGCTTGATCGCAGATCGGGCAATCCAGGGGGTGATTAATGAGTAAAAATTCCATGACCCCTTTGCGGCACTCTTGAACGAGCGGGGAGTTTGTACGAATTCCCATCCCCTCGGAGACTTGAGTCGCACATCCGATTTGGGGACGAGGCATCCATCCAATTTCCGGTTTACCATCGGCTGCGAGAATCGGCTGACGATTGGCATCCATCTTGGGCGTCCCCATTTCGACGAGACACATCCGGCAATTTCCGACGACTGAAAGTTTGGGATGATAACAATAATGCGGGATGAATTTAGAGAATCGTTCGGCGGCGGCGACGATGTTCATTCCCTTTGGAACTTGGACCCATTCGCCATCGATTTGGACATTCACCATCGGCGTGTTCTCCGTGGCGAGATCATGATTAAAAGGATTCTTGCAAGCGCAGCTCATGGGGGTTCCTCGTTATTTCTTCGCTCCGTTGCCAGCAACGGTTTCAAATTCTTCTTTAAATTTAGTCACAAAACTTTGAACAGGCCACGAACAGGCCTCACCAAAGGCACAGATCGTACGACCGGCAATATTGTCGGCAACATTCTTCAGGACGCCGACATCTTCGACGGTGGCTTTGCCATCGCGAATACGGGTGGTGATCTTCTTCATCCAAAGAGATCCCTCGCGGCAAGGGGTACATTGTCCGCACGATTCATGGGCATAGAACTCGGAGATATTCGCTAAACATTCCGGCATACTGCGGGTTTCATCCATAACGATAACCCCCCCTGATCCCGCCATCGAGCCGACCGCTGCCATGGTATCGAAATCCATGGGAATATCTTCAAGCGCAAGATCCACATCGATCATTGTGCCATCGGCCTGTTTTTGTTTGATCTTATAACGCTCACCGGCCTTAAGAACCTTTGCCGAGGAGCCTCCCGGAATAATCGCCTTGAGTTTTTTGCCGTTTTTAATTCCTCCGCAAACCTCGTAGATTAATTGTCCGAGAGTCAGTGCCCCGACTTCAAATTCGTAGTATCCCGGTTTGACGACATCGCCACTGACACAGAGGACTCGGGTTCCGGTATTGTTCGGTTTTCCGAGTTTTGCAAAGTTCGCTCCTCCCATTTGGAGAACATGGATAATATTACAAAGGGTCTCGACATTATTGACGATCGTCGGAGACATATAAAGACCGAGAACCGCAGGGAAGTAAGGGGGTTTGATTCGAGGATAGGCCCGTTTCCCTTCGAGGGATTCGATGAGACCGGTCTCTTCACCGCAAATATAAGCACCGGCACCGCGGTGAATGTAGATTTCGAGGTCGTATCCAGTTCCGAGAATATTTTTTCCGAGAAAATTTTTCGCTCGAGCTTCGTTACAAGCTCTTTCAAGGATCTTGGCTCCTTCGGGGAATTCCCCACGAATGTAGAGATAAGCGAGTTTCACATTATTTGCGAAGCAGCTGATGATCATCCCTTCGATCAATTGATGCGGATCTTTATGAATGATTTGACGATCCTTAAAAGTACCAGGCTCCGATTCATCGGCATTACAAATTAAATAAACCGGTTTTGTATTTTTCGTGGGATCAATAAATCCCCACTTCACTCCGGTTGGAAATCCTGCTCCCCCCCGACCTCGGAGACCAGAGGTTTTAACCTCAGTGATGATCTCCGCTGTTTTCATCGTGATCGCTTTACGGAGCGTGGAATAACCGCCGTTTTTGAGGTAACAATCGATATCATTGGTGTAACCCGGTGAATCAATATGCTTAAAAATGAGTCGTGTTTCAGCGATAGCCATAAAAATTTATCCGTATTTTTTGACGAGCTCGTTCGCTTTGTCGTTCGAGACCTGTTCGTAAAAGTCGTCGTTCACCATGAGAACAGGACCTGTTCCACAAGAGGCAAGACATTCAACAAATTCGATCGAATATTTGCCCTCTGGACTGACCGCAGGACCGTGATGTCCATCCCCTTCAATCTTACAGTTCTTTTTGAGATGATCGAAGAGCTCGTAACCGCCAGCAAGTGCACAGGAGAGAGTGCGACAGACTCGAAATTGAATTTTGCCTGCCGGTTGTTCGCGAAACATCGGATAGAAGGTGACCAGTTCGTAAACATTGATCGGTTGGAGATCGAGTTTTGCGGCAATCCATTCGACCCCTTGATTGGAGACGTAACCGAATTCCTCCTGCCACAAATGGAGCAGGGGAAGTGATGCACTTCGTTTAGAGACCGGATAGTGGGTGATCGTCTCATCCACTTTGCTCTCGAATTCTTTGCTAACTTTGACCTCGCAACTCATTGCTTATCCCTGTTTTTAGTTAAAAGAGCCCTCTTTACTCACCACCGCATCATTGAGGAAAGTGACGGTCACTTTCGCCTTGCGAGATTCGTAATAGTAGGTTGTTTTCTCTAGTAAAGTGAATTGTCCCGTTTCGACCTTTTCCGCTTCTCCTAAAATCGCTTTCACCTCTATTTTTTTCATTCCAACAGTGACCCGATCCAAATTCGAAGCGGTTAACTTTTCATTTCCAGTTTTGGAACAGCCGGTGATGACGTTGCCCGTGAAGAGCATGAGCGTCAGGAGTCCAAGCAGGGAAAAAGAAATGGAGGAGTTCATTGGATTGATCGGTTACCGGTCGCATTCTCCCATGACGAAGTCGAGGCTTCCCAGGATGGCGATGATATCACTCATCATATGGCCAGGCGCAATTTTGGAGAGAATGGAGAGATTAACAAAAGAGGGGGCGCGGATTTTGAGACGGTAAGGGACCCCCCCGCCAATACTGTTAATGTAAAATCCGAGTTCCCCTTTCGGATTTTCCGCACCGAAGTAAATCTCTCCCTTCGGAGCATTGATCCCTTCGGTGACAATCATGAATTGATGGATCAGTTCCTCCATCTTCGTGAGGACTTTGTCTTTGGTCGGAAGATAGCTTTTACCATCGCTGTAGAAGAAAGGACCGTCCGGGATCTTGGCAAGGACTTGTTCGAGGATTCGGCAGCTTTGCCGCATCTCTTCGACTCGGACGAGATAGCGATCGTAGCAATCGCCGGCAGAACCGATGGGGATATCAAATTGATAGTTTTCGTAACCGATATAAGGATTGGCTTTGCGAACGTCATAATCGACTCCGCTGCCACGAAGATTCGGACCCGTGAGACCAAAATCGATTGCCTCCTCTTTCGTGATAATGCCGATATCCTTCGTGCGATCCACGAAGATACGATTACGAGAGAGGAGATTATCGAGCTCATCAATTTTTGCCCAGAATTGAGCGACAAAGGCTTTGGATTCTTCGACAAATCCAGGCGGAAGATCGCGAGTCAATCCACCGACTCGGGTATAACTGGTCGTGAAACGGGCACCGGTCAATTTTTCGATGAGATTATAAATTTTTTCACGTTCATTGAAGGTGTACATGAAAACGGTGATTGCTCCGCAGTCCATCGCAAAGGCTCCAAGACCTAAAAGATGGGCGGAGATCCGGGCGAGTTCGCAGCAGATGACGCGAATCGCTTTACAACGAGGAGGGACATCCCAACCCATGAGCTTTTCGACCGCTAGGGCATAAGCAACATTATTGGCGAGGGGGGCAAGGTAATCGAGTCGGTCGGTATAAGGAACGAATTGATTATAAGTCATGTTCTCTGCGATCTTTTCATCGCCACGATGGAGGTAACCGAGATCTGGATCGGCTTTCGTTACGATCTCTCCATCCATCTCGAGGAGAATGCGGAGTACTCCGTGAGTGCTGGGGTGGGAGGGACCCATGTTCAAAACGAGCTTTCCCTCTTCTGCGGCTTGCAGGTAGGGGGAGGCGCTGTCCGGTTTTTCAAAAGCAATCGTGGAGGTTGACATAAAAAATAGAATTAAAGTTGAGGGGCTTTCGAGCGAGGTTCTCGGTCTCCGCTATGAACCTCGTTCGTGGTGACATACGGTCCTCCTTCCAAGGGGGCGACACGGGTGAAGGCGACCTCCGTGAGATCGCTTGGTTTACCTTCGAGAGGAAACTCTTTACGAAGGGGATAGAAAGGATAGCCATCCCACATCAAAATACGACGGAGATCAGGGTGATCTTTAAATCGAATTCCCATCATGTCATAGATCTCACGCTCATGCCAGTTGGCGGTTCGATAGATCTGACTTAACGTCGGAACCTCGACTTCCTCTGCGACTTTGGTTTTAACGCGAATATGATTTTTTTCGTGGAGATGATAGAATTCGTAAACGATCTCAAAACGGGGCTCTTGATCTTGGTGGTCGAGACTGCAGATATCGAGGAGGAACTTATAGTGCAGTTCATTTTTTAAGTAGTGAGCAACCTCTTGAATAATTTCGAGGCTAACAGTGATCGTCCATTCCCCACGAAATTCGACCGGTGCAGTGGTTTGACCCGTGAATCGAGTGGCGATCGCTTGAACAGTTTCTTGTGCGTTGGGCATAAGGGAAATAGTAAGGTTTAAGGATAGATTAATTGACGGTTTCGGTGACGAATTGATTTTCGACCGACTTTTCATTTTGAATTTTTGCTTGAAGGCGCATCAATCCCTCTAAAAGAGCCTCAGGACGTGGAGGGCACCCAGAGATGTAGACATCGACCGGGATGAGTTGATCGATTCCTTGGAGGACTGCATAACTGCGATACATTCCCCCGGAACTCGCACAGGCCCCCATGGCGATGACCCATTTCGGTTCGGGCATTTGATCGTAGATTCGTTTCACGGAAAGGGCCATTTTATAGGTGACCGTTCCAGCGACGATCAGGAGATCGGATTGGCGAGGAGAGAAGCGCATCACCTCTGCACCAAATCGAGAGATGTCGTAGCGAGAACTGGCAGCCGCCATGAGTTCGATGGCGCAACAGGCAAGTCCCATGGGCATAGGCCAAAGCGAGTTTTTTCGCATCCAGTTGACGGCGGCGTCGACGGTGGTCATAACCACGTTCCCCTCGACTTTAGAATTATAGGTGATTTCCTCTTTTCCGTGTACCATGGGACGAACTTAGTATTGGTTCCTGATTCGACAAGGAGAAAAAGGGGAGACAAAGAGATTTATTAGAGCTTGTCCGATTGACTAAACATTCAAAGAGACTATAGTAGTCACATGATAGTTACCTTAAAAGAGTCGAAGGAAAAGTTGAGTGCTTTAGTTCAAAGAGCGGCCAAGGGGGAGGAGGTGATGATTACCGTTCGAGGGGTTCCGATGGTCACTTTGACTTCGGTTCAAAAAAAGTCTGATTTATTAAAATCGACTTGGATTGCGCGACTTAATCATTTTCAAAAAAAACTTTATCAAGGGACTGAAGCGGGGAGTTCATCCGAAATATTTGAGGATTTGCGAGAGGATCGACTTCTGTGACTGTTTATTGGGATAGTTCTTGTTTAGTGAAGCTCTATTGTCAGGAGAGGGACTCCGATGTTTATTTAAATTTTTTAAACAAGCAGGAGGGATTGATTGTAACCTCTTCCCTTGCTTTTTCGGAGCTTGCTTTTGCCTTTCAGCAAAAGGAAATTCGAGGAGAATTAAAAAAAGGGGGGGCGAAGATATTGATCTCTCATCTTCACGATGATTTGAAAGAGGGAATTTTGACTCTTTTACCTTTGGGGAGTGATGTGATTGAGGAATCGATTCGAATCGGGGCTTTATGTTATCAGCAGACAGATCCGTTTTTTTTGAGAACCTTAGATTCACTTCATCTTGCGACTGCAGTCGTTTTTAAACAAAAAGCGATCATGACCGCCGATACAAGAATGAAGGAAGGGGCGAAGAGGATTGGACTGAAATTATTATAGAGAACTTTATAAATTAAATAAACGCTCTGACCTTTTAACGTAATTTTTTCGTAAAGCAAAAACGATCAAGCTTCTGGAGGAAGCTGTTTTTCCAGATCGCTAACGAGGGAGAGTCGTCGCTCTTCGATGCCCAGCTGTTTTGCGGCATCGGAGATGAAAGCAACCATTTTGAGAAACCCGATTCGTTGTTTGATTGTGAGATTGGCGGTCGGAAGATTCCACTCTTTAGAAAGAAGTCGGCTGAGCTCCTCGTTGTATTCCGAGTTAAAACAGGAGAAAAGGATATCTGCTTCCGTGAGTAAAAGACATTGGATCGCCAGAAGGCGATCTTCGCTGTCGGTGGGGAGGGATTTGGTGTCGATATAGGTTTGACGGATGGAGGGAACGCCGTTCACGAAGTCGGTGGCAACGATCATTTGCCAGATTCGTGTTACCTCCTCGATAGTCCATCCGGAGGCGGTTAAAATCGGGATCGCGATTTCGCAAGAGAGCGTTTCGAGTTCATACGGTTTGGAGTTACTTCCCCCCGTATGTCCAAGATCATGCGCCGCCGCAGCGACAACGAGTTCTGCGACGCGAATATTCGGGAGGCGTTCTCGTTTTCCGAGAATATAAGAGGAGGCGACGACCTCTGCAATATGATGTTGATTGTGATAGGAGGGTTGATCTGTGGTCGTTTCATCGACCTTTTCTCCAATCGCTTTTCCGCCAGTGAGGATATGGTGATGGGTTTCGGGAAGCTGAAGTTTTTCAATCAATGAGACGATGAGATCGGAGATTCGAGCATTTTTACCGCGGAGTGCATGAACCTCCTCCCCAAAGAGATCGACCACTGATTTAGGTCGTTCTTGCGAAGAGTCATCAAGCATCGGAAGTCCCTCTCCAGTTTGATTAAAACCTTTGATACTATTCGTGAGCTGCGCAAGGTCGATCTTGCAGGTCATCGACATCTTATCTTTTTCGTTCATGCAATTATTAGATCCTTAAAACTAATACATTTGAGGGAGTTGGCAAACTCGAATTCGGGGGAATTAATAAATGGAAAAAGTGATATCTTCCCAGTAACCTTCTCCCAGTTGTTGTTTGAGATTGTCGGAAAAGGGCTCAAACGGTCCTGAGTCTCGAATCGCGCGAATACATATTTTTTCTAAAATTTCAGTTTGTCCACTATCCTCAGCAATTTGAATATCACGAATTACGCCGTTAGCTTGAACAAAGAACTTTGCCTTGATGGATCCCACGCCCAAGAGGCTCATTTGTTTATCGATCATGATGTACCAACGTGATCCGATCGCTCGGTACATCTTCGATTTATAACGTCCAAGATCGGTCGCTTTTGATTCTGGGGAATTTTCCCCTTTTTCGCTTAATTTTGCTCCATTTATTTGCGATTTATCTCTGGCAAAACTCATTGGAGAGGCGGGAGCGCTTGGTTTATTTTCGCTTTGAGTTTGGGGAGTGTTCGAGGGATTGGGGTTGTTTTTTTTAGGGTTATTTTTAGCAAAAAGAGGTGTTCCATCTGGAATGATGGAAAGCTGCTCTTTTGATAGTTCAGGATTTAAATTCGACTCCTCGGCCTTAGGCGTTGGAGGTGTTTGTCGAGGAACGGGAGGGGGATTTGATTGTTGCGGGGAGGGTTTTGAGGCTGGAGTTTGAAGATAGGAAAAGGAACTTCTAGTATCTCCCGTTTGTTGGGGAAGTGGACTGTTTAATTCAACTCCTTGCTCCTGACTTCTCAGTTGAGTATTTCGCTCTGATTCTAAAATGGCATTCGGATTTTCGATTGCCACCTCTTGTGAGGGAAGGGTAGGAACGACAAAAGGCTCCTGTTTTTTTTCTGGAATCGCTGGGAGGGGGGGATTCAGCATGAAGGTCAAAACGGGAGCGGATTCGATGGCCTGTTTGGATTGAGGGGAGTGCTCATGGCTGAAGTTTTTTGGAATAATCGCCCAGATGGAGAGGAGAAAAAAATGGAGAATCAAGGAGGCGATCATCCAGCCCACAAGAAGCGAGGGGGGGGGATTTTCCGGATTGTAACGACTCATGACCATGGGAGAGTAAACTGGGAAGTTCTTGATGGAGTCGCAAGCACTTTTTAACCCCAGATTCGTTATTACAAATGATTCCTAATCAAAGAAATGGGTTCAAGCAAAAACCCCTGATCTTACTTGTGGTAAGGTCAGGGGTTTTAAAATCTCAACGATTCTGATTAGCTCAGTTTTGCTAACGCGGCCTTCACCAATTCAAAGTTCGGAAGATCTTTGGGGGTGGCAGTTTGCTCACTGTAAACAATCACTCCCGCTTTATCGATGACAAATGCCGCACGAGCCGAGGTATCTCCGATCCCGGCTAAATTAGGAAATAGAACATCGTAGGCATGGGTCGTTGTTTTATTCAAGTCACTCAAGAGAGGAAGAGTGATCTTCTCTTTTTGAGCCCAAGCCTCTTGAGCAAAGGGACTATCAACACTAATCGCAAGGACCTCGGCATTGAGTCCTTGATAAGTACTCAGTCCAGAAGAGATATCACAAAGCTCTTCTGTGCAAACGCCCGTGAAGGCAAGAGGAACGAATAAAAGAACCACGTTCTTTTTACCGGCGAAATCAGAGAGTTTGATCTCAACGAGTCCTTCGGCGTTCTTTGTTTTTAAGGCGAATTCAGGGGCTTTTGTTCCAATTTTAAGTGGCATTTTTGACTCCTTTTTTAATGATTAAAATAAATAAATTCAATTAAGCTTTTGCTGCGAGTTCACCGCGATCTTTCATCGCTGCTTTACGGCTCAATTTGCATCGACCTTTCTCGTCAACCCCGATGACTTTGACCCAGATCTCTTCGCCGACTTTCACCACGTCCTCTGTTTTGTTGACGCGTGTTTCGGAAAGCTCAGAGATATGAACGAGACCATCTTGACCTGGCAAGACCTCGACAAAGGCACCGAATTCTTTGATGGTGACAACACGTCCTCGATAGGTTTTACCCATTTCGATTTCACCGGTCATTCCCCCAATTTTCTCTTTTGCCAATGCCATTCCCTCTGGATTTGCGCAGTAAATACGGACCGTTCCATCATCGCTGATATTAATCTCAGCACCTGTCTCGGCCACGAGTCCCTTGATCGTTTTGCCTCCGGGTCCAATGACGAGTCCGATCTTATCGGGATTGATTTTGATCGTCTCAATACGAGGAGCGTGTTGGGAGAGTTCCGCACGAGGTTTCGGCATCACGCTTTCCATGTAGTCAAGGATTTTAGAGCGTGAAATGCTGTTTTTGGCAATCGACTCTTTCATGAGGGCTAAAGAGATTCCAGGAAGTTTGAGATCGAGTTGGAATCCGGTGATTCCAGCACGAGTTCCACAGATTTTGAAATCCATATCGCCGAAATGATCTTCGCTGCCGATGATATCGGTCAGAAGACTATAGCGTTTCATGTGACTTCCTTCAAACTCGGTCACCATTCCGACGGAGATACCGGCGACAGGGGCGGTAATCGGTACGCCCGCATCCATCAACGCTAAACAACCACCACAAACGGAGGCCATCGAGGTTGAACCGTTTGATTCCATGATCTCTGAGGAGATACGGATCGCATAAGGGAATTCTTTTTCAGAAGGAATCACAGGGAGAAGCGATCGCTCTGCCAAGGCCCCGTGTCCGATTTCACGACGATTCAGTCCGCCCACGCGTCCTGTTTCACCCACGCTGAAAGGAGGGAAGTTGTAGTGCAGGATAAAACGCTTCGTTTGATCTCCACCGGTGTATCCATCAAGCTCTTGAGCTTCATCGGTCGAGGCTAACGTGGTAAAGCAAAGGGCTTGGGTCTCGCCACGAGCAAAGAGTGCGGAGCCGTGAACGCGAGGAATTAAACCGGTTTCGCCGGTGAGTTGACGAAGCTCATCGATTCCACGACCATCACAACGTTTATTGAGATCTAAGATACTGCGACGGAAGGCCTTCTTTTGAAGGTAGTCGAAAGCAGAACTGATTTGGAATCCTGTTGCTGCAGGGTTTTTCTCTAAAATCTTTGCCTTGACCTCCTCTTTGAGGGCGCCAACCGCTTTAGATCGTTCCACTTTGCTTGGTTTATAGAGAGCGGCTTCGATTCGATCTCCGGCAACGTTGTAAGCGATCTCAAGAAGTTCTTGAGGAACGGTGAAAAGAGGAACTTCACGTTTTGCTTTTCCGACTTTGGCGGCGAGTTCTTTTTGCAGACGAATAACGACTTGAATCTCTTTTTGAGCGAAGTCTAAGGCGAGATTAAAATCGGATTCAGGAATTTCGATCGCACTTCCTTCGATCATAATCGTATCGTTTTCAGAACCGACATAGACGAGATCGATATCACTTAATCCCATTTGAGTATGAGTGGGGTTTGCGATAAAGACTCCATCGACACGTCCTACACGGATGGCACCGATCGGTCCACCGAAAGGAATATCAGAGACCATCAAGGCAGCGGAGGCTCCGTTGATACTGAGGATATCAGGATCATTTTGACCATCGGCAGAGAGAAGTGTGGTGATGATTTGAGTGTCGTAGAGATAACCGGCAGGAAAGAGAGGACGGAGAGGACGATCGGTCATACGGCAGGTGAGAATCTCTTTTTCAGAGGGACGACCTTCCCGTTTAAAATAACCTCCTGGAAAACGTCCAACGGCGGCGGGACGTTCGCGGTATTCGACGGTAAGGGGGAAGAAGTCTTGACCTTCCTTGATCGAGGTCGCAGAGACAGCGGTGACGATCACCATCGTTTCACCGTAACGGACTGTGACGGCGCCGTCGGCGAGTTTGGCGAGTTTGCCAGATTGAAATTCGATATTGTTTGCGCCGAATGGGGCGGAAACCGTTGTGGGCTGAGTTGACATATTATAGTTCCTAGTTTCTTTTGCTTTCTTCAGCGAATCTGAAAAAAGGCTGTTTTTCCTATGGAAAAACCGTTTGTTTTTTGTTTTCTGTTTATAAAAATAATCGAGAGGAATCGGAGTAAAAATTCAGTGATGAACTTTTCGGAAGACTCATTCTTATGAGTGCAACCAGAGTGAATTGATTTCCCTAAAGATCCCCTTAAAGGAGTCATTGAGAAATGATCCTTATTCTGGATTTTGATTTTCTCTTGAAATCTTTTTTGAAATCAACGATTCGAGATCTTCTGATCGCCTTGAGAGAGATAGAGATCAACGTCATTGAATTGTTGGAATCGACTACTTACGTAGCTTTAAGCGTTTGATGAGAGTCTCGTAACGAGTCACATTTTTATTGCTTAAGTAAGTGAGGAGTTTACGACGGCGATTGACCATCGTTAAGAGTCCGCGGCGGGAGCTATTATCTTTGTTATTCCCGTTTTGGAGATGAGTGGTCAAAAGGTTAATTTGCTCTGTCAAAAGAGCGACTTGCACTTCGGTCGAACCTGAGTCCTTTGCGTGGGCTTGAAACTCTTTTTTAATACGATTCTTTTCTTCTACTTTGATCATAACTTTCCTAGTTTTCTTTCTTTTTCTCTTTTATTTTTGAAGGCAGGAGGATGCCGTTGCCGAAAAAAAATGCAAGTTTTAAAAAAAATCCCAAGTTCTTCTTGGATTTTCAAGGAAAGCCCCTATTTCTCTACATTCACGATTTCATATGAAAGAATCCTCTCAATCATTTCTTAAATCACTTCTGAACACGGCCAGTCCCTCCAGCGGAGAGGCTCCCGGACAACGGGTTTGGCTCAACTATGTCAAACCTTTCGCCGATCTTACAGAGACTGATGCCTACGGCAATGCGGTCGCAATTCTAAATCCTGGGGCAACGGTTAAGATTCTGGTCGCGGGGCATGCTGATGAGATCGCTTTTCAGTTGCAATATATTGATGATAAAGGGTTTGTCTATTTCGCTCCGGTCGGGGGTCAGGATCCGAGTCTTGCTCGTGGTCAGCGGGTGACGATTCATACGGCAAAGGGACCTGTTTTTGGGGTGATCGGCGGTTTGGCGATTCATTTACAGGATCGATCCAAAAAGCAAGAGGCTCCTGCTTGGCATGAGATTTTCGTCGATATTGGGGCCTCCTCTAAAAAAGAGGCTCAAAAAATTGTGAAAGTCGGGGATTTAATGACATATGCTGTTGGCTGCGAACCGCTCCGTGGAGAGATCTGGGCAGCACGGGCTTGCGATAATCGTATTGGAACCTTTATCGCGGCTGAAGTCATGCGGCTTTGTTCTGAGAAGAGAAATAAGTTGAAGGTCGGCCTTGTGAGTGCCTCGACGATTCAAGAGGAAAATGGTCTTTATGGGGCCGCCATGGTCGGCTATTCGGTCAAGCCAACAGCAGCGATCATTATTGATGTCGGTCATGCGACCGATATTCCTTTAGTAAATCAAAAGCAGTTCGGTGATATTCAACTCGGAAAAGGCCCTGTTTTAAGCAAAGGAAGTGTGAATCATCCGGTCCTTGTCGAGCGATTGGAACAAGTGGCGCAAAAGGCCAAGATTAAGATTCAATATGGAATCGATGCTCGTTATTCTGGAACTGATGCCGATGCAATCTTTACGCAACGGGGGGGCATTCCAACGGTTGCACTTGCGGTTCCCAATCGCTATATGCATACTCCGGTCGAACTTGTGCATCTCAACGACCTCGTGAAGATGGCGGAGTGGATCTCCTCTTTTGTTTTGGGATTAGAGGGCAAGGAGTCCTTTAAGGTTAAAATCTAAGAACGGTAAGTTTTATGAGTCAACGTGTTGGAAAATTATTACATACCCGCTATCGCGTCAGTGATCTTGAGAAGAGCTCTTACTTTTATAAAGAGGTGCTCGGATTAGAGGAGGTGAGCCGTAAAACCTCCCCACGAGGTTCGACCCTTGTTTTTTTTAAAGCGCCTGGAAGCGAGTCGTTGATTGAAATTTGTCATTATCCCTCCAGTGGAGAGGTGAAGGTTCAAGCCGATTTGACCCATCTTGCTTTTGAAGTCGATAATATCGAAGCATTTGCATTGCATTCGACGGCCAAAGGATATCCGTTAAGTGATGGGCCAACAGCGAGTAGTTCCGGAGGGCGGTTCGCCTTTATTGATGGACCTGAGGGATATGAAATTGAACTCATCGAAAGACCAAAATCGTGAAGGCTTTAAAAATCGCTCCCTCCATCCTTGCTTGTAATTATGCCCGGGTCGAAGAGGAGATTCGACGGGTTGAGGCGGCAGGGGTTGATATGCTTCATGTGGATATTATGGATGGTCATTTTGTACCGAATATTACCTTCGGTCCGGAATTTGTAGCGATGCTTCGTCGGACGACAACGCTTCCGCTCGATGTTCATTTAATGATTGAACAACCGGATCGCTATGTTCGTCATTTTATTGAGGCCGGGGCTGATATTGTGACGATTCACTTAGAGGCCTATCATGATGTGGAGCGAACCTTGGCCACGATTAAAGATATGGGATGTAAGGCCGGATTAGCGATTAATCCATTGACTCTTTTTCAACATACGACGAAGCATTTAAAAAATATTGATTTATTTCTTTGCATGACCGTTAACCCTGGATTTGGCGGACAGTCCTTTATCGTCGATGTTTTGGATAAAATTCGTCAGGCGAAAGCCTATCGTGAGGAGAAAAATCTTGCTTACGATATTGAGGTGGATGGCGGGTTAGGGGAGGCAACGATCGGCTCCGCCGTTGCTGCGGGAGCAAATGTCATTGTTGCAGGAACTGCCATTTTTGGAAAAACAGATGCAACGGCCGCGGTTGCTGGGTTAAGAAGTAAAGCTTCAGAAATCTCAGCGGCAGGTTAATCCTGCGGGTCTTTGAAATTGAAAGTAAGAAAGTAGAATAGATCATGTCCTTAGAACTCACTCGAAATTTTTGTATTATTGCGCACGTCGACCATGGAAAAACCACGCTCTCGGATCGAATTCTTCAAAAGACGGGAACGATTGCCGATCGTGATATGCAAAATCAGCTTTTGGATTCGATGGATTTAGAGCGTGAGCGGGGAATCACAATTAAGGCTCATCCTGTGACGATGGCCTTTAAATCAAAGGATGGAAAAACCTATCGTTTTAATTTGATTGATACTCCGGGGCATGTCGACTTTGCATACGAAGTTTCACGGAGTCTTGCTGCCTGTGAGGGGGCTCTTTTAATTATCGATGCGGCTCAGGGGGTGGAGGCGCAGACCGTTGCGAATGTTCATTTGGCAATGAAGCAAAATTTGAAGTTAATTCCGGTCATCAATAAAATCGATCTTCCCAGTGCTAATATTGAGGTCTGTAAAAAGCAATTAGAGGATATTTTAGCGATCCCAGCGGATGAGGCGATCCCTGCGAGTGCAAAGGCGGGGATCGGAATCGATGAGATTTTAGAGGCGATTGTTGAAAGAATCCCTCCCCCCAAACAGGTGGAGGATGGAATTCTTCGCGCTTTAGTTTTTGACTCTCTTTTTGACACCTATCGTGGAGTTGTGACTTATGTTCGAGTAATGACTGGCTCGTTAAAGGCAGGGAATCAAGTATTACTTTTCTCCTCAAATCAAAAATATGAAGTCAAAGAGGTTGGCGTCTTCACTCCCAAGCCATTAGCGGTGAAACAATTAAATCCAGGAGATGTCGGCTATATCATTGCGAATATTAAATCCCCCGCTGATATTAAGATTGGAGATACTTTGACGGGGGCAGAGCGACCGACGGATCGACCTTTGGAAGGGTTTAAACAAATTACGCCGATGGTTTATAGTGGGATCTATCCGATTAATACCGCCGATTACGAGCAACTTAAAGTGGCAATGCATAAGCTGCAAATTAATGATGCGGCGCTTGTTTTCTCTGGGGAATCCTCAGTAGCGCTTGGATTTGGTTTTCGATGTGGTTTCTTGGGTCTATTGCACATGGAGATCGTTCAAGAGCGACTCCATCGAGAGTATAACATGGATATTATCGCAACCTATCCGAGTGTTATTTATAAAGTTCAAAAGACGAATGGGGAATGGTTGGAGGTCGATAATCCGTTACAACTTCCAGATCCTTCGGTGATCGAACAGATTTTAGAACCGATGGTGAAATGTTTCATTCTTACTCCCAATGAATATATTGGGGATATCATGCAACTTGTGATGGAGAAACGAGGAAGCTTTGATCATACCGAAACGTTAGATCAACGTCGTGTCATGTTGCACTCAGAGATTCCTTTGAGTGAAATTGTCGTTGATTTTAATGATCGAATCAAAACTGTGACTCGTGGCTACGGGTCGATGGATTACGATTATGCGGAGTATAAGGCGAACGATATGGTTAAGCTCGATATGCTCGTCAATGGCGAGGTCGTCGATGCCTTTTCCTCAATTGTTCATCGTGATAAGGCTCCTGGACGGGGACGGGCATTGGCCGCAAAATTAAAAGAGGTGATCCCGCCCCATTTATTTAAAATTGCGATTCAAGGGGCGGTTGGAGGGAAGATTGTTGCACGTGAAGATGTTAAAACCGTGGGAAAGAATGTGACGGCAAAGTGTTACGGGGGGGATATCAGCCGTAAAAGAAAACTTTTAGAAAAGCAAAAAGAAGGTAAGAAAAGAATGAAGTCCTTTGGAAATGTCGATATTCCTCAGGAGGCCTTCATTAAAGTCTTACGATCAGGATCGGATGCATCATGAGTGAACTCAAAGAACCGTTGGCTGGAATTTTTAAGAAATTACAGGATCCCAATCGTCCCTTCACCCTTTTTATCCAAGCCCAAATCAAACCTGGAATGATGGAGGAATTTCGTCCTGTGGCCGAAGCGGCGGTCAAGGGGACACGAATGGAGTTGGGCAATATTGCCTACGAATTTCATCAATCGTTAGATGATCCCCATCGTCATTTTCTTTTTGAGAAATGGATCGATTTTGAATCGTTAAGAAGTCATTTTGATCAATCCTATACTCATGCGATCATCGACTCCTTTGAGCGCTTCGGTGCCGCCCCCTTATCCTTAGAAGTTTTTCAACCTTGGATGGAGTAGTTTTTCAAATAAAAAAACTGAATTTATCTCATTTGTTGCATTGGAGATGGATTGACTTCGTATCAGAGGCAATCAGAATGAGGGAAGAGAAATGGGATAAAAAAAGGCGCTTTCGTTGGAAAGCGCCTTTTAAAATGAGATTGTAGATTTTGGTTATTTCAGTAAGGCGTAAGTTCCAGGGGCGACTTTTTTGATCTTACGGTTTTTAGTTCCGGTGGTATAAAACCAGCTATAGATATTATTCGTTGAGAGTTTAAGCGACTTTGCGATATCGGAAACTCTGGCTCCTTTTTTTCCTGCTTTAGCAAGGATTTCAGTGATTTGAATGCGAAGATTTTTAAAGGTTCTTTTGCGACGTCCTGAAAGAGGATTTTTTTTGAGCTTTGTTTTTACTTTAATTTTTGAAAACTCTTTGAGTTTTTTATCGAGAACTTTAATTTGAGCGAGAAGCGCAAGACGTTGTTTGAGCAACGCATTTACTTCTTTAAACTGTTGTGTAGAAAATGAGGATAAATTCATAAGTAGAATTAGTAATAGATTCTTTTAAATATGTAAATATAAAATTTTTTATTTTTTCTTAAGAGATTTTCTGAATGAACGTTATGGACGGGTTAGGAACCGTTTCCGAGATGAATAATCAGTGATTTTAACTCGGTCATCTCCTCCATGGCATAGCGAACTCCCTCACGACCAAATCCGCTCTGTTTGGTTCCTCCGTAGGGCATCGTTTCGCACCGGAAAGTTGGAACTTGGTTAATGAGGACCCCCCCCACATCAAGCATCTCAAATGCCTTCCAAATTCGCCCGATATCTTGTGTATAGACTCCTGCTTGGAGTCCGTAATCAGAGTTATTCACGACGGCTAATGCCTCTTCAAAGGTCTGATACGGTTCAAGGATGACAATCGGGGAGAAGGCCTCTTCGCAGTAAATTTTATCGGTATGTTTGACATTCACTAAAACCGTGGGGGGAAGAAGGGTTCCCTCCGGTTTTCCGCCACAAAGGAGTTCGGCTCCATGCTGAATTGCTTCATCGATCCATTCAACGGTTTTATGAAGGGCAAGGGAATCAATCATGGGGCCAACTATGACTTGAGGATCAAGCGGGTTTCCGTGCTTCACTTTCTCTTGGGTGTAAGTCACAAATTCATTTTTGAAGGCGGGGTAGATCGACTCGTGAATTAAAACTCTTTGCACACTAATGCAGGATTGTCCGGCATTGCTAAAGGCTCCCGTTGCAATCACCGGGATTGTTTTTTTCCAATCGGTATCACTGTGGACGATGACAGCGGCGTTTCCGCCGAGTTCAAGGGTAATCCGTTTGGTTCCACAGCGTGATTTGAGTTTCCATCCGATCGCAGGACTTCCAGTAAAGGAGATTTTTTTAATTCGAGAGTCTTCAATGAGATAATCAGCGACCGGATGGGTGCAGGTGACGATATTAATTTGTCCTGCAGGAATTCCGGCCTCGATCATGACCTCTCCAAGTAAATAGGAGGTGAGGGGAGTTTTGAGTGCTGGCTTGAGGAGCATTACATTATTGGTGGCGATACAGGGAGCAATCTTGTGAGCGACGAGGTTGAGGGGAAAATTAAAAGGGGTGATTCCGTAAATAATTCCTAATGGAAATCGACGACTCAATCCAAAATGATTTTTACCGGAGGGAAAGGAGTCGAGGGAAAGTCCTTCCACTAGATCTTCACGGGCCGCCTCTGCGGCTGCGGTAAAGGTTGAGATCGCTCGTGCCACCTCTCCTTGGGAAAGGGAGAGTGGTTTTCCAGATTCCTCGGAAATAAGCAGGGCAAATTCTTGAGCTCGTTTTTCAATTCCACTAGCGATGGCGAGGAGACGTTGGGCCCGTTCGAAGCCAGGGGTGAGTTTAATTTTTTCAAAAGTGGACTGACATGAGGCAATGGCTTTTTCAAGTTCTTCGTAAGTGGCTAATGAAACTGTATCGATATAAGTGCCATCGTAGGGACGATGAATGGGATGAGAGTCAGGGGTTGATACCCAAGAGTTATGAATAAGGAGTGAGCGTGGCATAAAGTGATAGCGAGTTGACTAGATCCATTTTTTACATTCACGTTTTTCAACGTAGATATTGAGTCCCTCTTTGACAAATTCCTCCATAATCGCATCCGGAGTCAGTGCTTCTGGCATCATCACTCCCCGTTCCTTGATCGCTCCTGTGACTAAAAGCTTTGCAGTGACGGCAGGAGGAATTCCGGTTTGGACGACGGTGAGCGAGTAGCCATATTTATCATAAGTCTCTCGATGGCTATCCATGGTATAGATAAAATATTCAACAGGAATTCCATCTTTAACCCCTCGGACCTCTGCGCCGACACATGAAAATCCATCGACGGTAGCACCTAGTTGCGCCGGTTTAGGGAGGTTGGCTGCAGCCACACGAACCGGCGCGACCTCCACTCCATCGACTTTTACTTTTTTCCAAGAATCAAGTCCTAGTAATGACAGGGATTTCGCGATGTTATAGACCTTATCGGAGATCGAATATTTAAAGACCGAATAACGAACCCCTTTTTTGACAAAGGGAGGGTAGATTCCGAGACTTACCCCCTCTTCATGGGCAACGGCATAGGTTTTGACGAGTCCGATCGGATCCGGAAAACGAATCCATTCAACCTCCGTTTCTAAAGGTCTTCCAGAGGTCACTTGTCCATCTTTGACGTAGTAGGGAACGGCGCCGAGCTCTTCAAAAAAAGTTTCAGGAGAAAATAGAACGGCGAATCGGTATCCTTTCACATCTCCATTATCGGCATCGAGAATTCGAATGCTGGAGGCGGTATCAAGTCGATCCATTGCCCAACGGGCAAAGACATTAACCGCTCCGGGATCGACTCCCATACAGATGACTCCGGCGATATTTTTATCGAGAAATGGTTGATTGAATCGATCGATTTCGGCCTCGTAAGAGTTTTTTCCCGATTTTTTGGCTCCGGAGGGGGAGTAGATATCGGCTGCCATATCGATATAATGGGATCCGGCAATTGAGCAGGCTTCGAGAACCGAAAAGTTAACAACACTATTACAGGCATTGAGGGTGACATCGACTTTTTTATCGATCATGAAGGCGGAGAGCTCACTGACATTCGTCGCATTGACCTGACAGACCTCAAAGCGGCTGTTTTTAGTTTTATCTTGGAGTGATTTTGCGAAAGTAGTGTCTCGATCTGCGAGAATAATCTTCTCAAAACAATCATAGGTATGGAGTTTCTGTCCAATGACCGAACCGACTCCCCCTGTGCCTAATACCATTGCAATCGCCATATTCGTTTCCTTTGAGTATTAGTATAAGCTGAATTTTTTTTTTAACAAATTGTATTTAGGCGTTCTAATCATTAAGGCTTGGCTATTAAAAGCTTCCTGATAAGAAATCATTTTATGACGACAAAAGCAGATGAACTTATCGTGATCCATCCTGCGATTCGGTGGTGGAGTGCTTTTGATTCCTCGGTAAAATGTGAGCTTTCATCGACGGCTTATCGTTCTTTAGAGGGATGGGTATTGATTGATCCGATTGAACTCAATCCCGAGGCTCTCGAAAGTCTGTTGGAGGAGGCGCCGATCAAGGCTGTTTTTTTAACGAATGAAAACCATGCTCGAGCGGCAGAGTTTTATCGTACTCGATTTAAGAGTGCGGTATGGAGCTCTGAAAAGGCTCAGAAAAATTTAGAGATTAAAGTCGATTTCACATTTCACCAAGCAACCCATTTTGATTTAGAGATTCTTGAAATTCCTGGTGCAACAGAGGGGGAGATCTGTTTTATAGCCCCAGAAGGGATTGCTATTTTGGGGGATGCGATTGTGAATTTGCCGAGTTGTGAGTTCTCTTTGCTTCCAGCGAAATATGCATGGAATGAGAAAATGAATCGCTCCTCCCTTCGAGCCCTCTTGGATCACCCGATTGAGATTTTGATTTTTGCTCATGGATCGCCCCTTCGAGGGAAAATTCCGGAGCGAATTGAACTTCTTTTGGGTTAATTATTTTTTTTAGAAAAATCGAGAAGGGCTATTGTTTGAAATCCCAGAATTATGGAGAACAAAACGAAAGGGAATTTCTCTCTTTGTTGATTGTAATGGGAGAGGGATTGATTGCATGATTCGATCGCAAGGGCGATCTGATTTTGACTGTGAGTCGCTGATTTTAAGAGATCGATCATCTTCGGTTGTTCCATCAAGAGAGGATTTGATGAAGCGGTCATTAAAAACTGAGTGTGAGCTTGTTGGAATTCCACTTCTGTCAAACAGAGTTCCTTTATTAGTTCACAATTCAATGGATTTACGGTGACCTTTTGAAGTGCTGCCGTGGCACGGTTTCGGGCATGGACCAGTTGCTCTAAAAGAGGGCGTTCTTGAAGGAGATATTTTTTAGAGATTTCGATTAACTCTGGCACTCCTGCATTCCTTTTTTGGAGCTCAAGATCGACCTGAATAAAGGACTCCTTAAACTGAAGCTGTGTATTTTTGAGGAGTCGACGATGGTTGAGGAGTTGTACTCCAACAAGCGAAAGCCCTAGTGCGAAAATAAGAAGAGTAATAGCAGTCATAAAAACAGGGAGGGGACTTTTTTAGGTTAAGAGAGGGAGGGAGTCGATTTGCGTTTTTGAAAAAATCGAAAGATCAAAAAGAGGAACAAAAACAAGACGAAGCCCACAATGAGTAAAGGAATAAAAAGGGAGAGAAAAACACCAAAAATCGCTGAAAGAAGTTCTAAGGTTGAAACAAGAAAATTTCCCAATCCTAAAGTGGTTGCCCCCGAGGTCGCACGAGCGAGAACTGTTCCGGTTTGAATAACGCCGGCGGCACCACCTCCAGTCATGAGTGCTAAAATCCATTTTTGAGTGGTGGGGAGGTCTGCTGTAAAGGTTGAAACGGTAATTAGAGTCCCTGCTAGAATTGAAAGAGGAGACATCAAGGCATCTAAGGCGTGATCGATCCACGGAATATAATAGGCCAAGATTTCGCAAACGGTGGCGGTGAAAAGAGCAAGGAGAGCAGGCCAACTCGCTATCCATTCGTAGGATTGAGCCAAGGGGATGTGTCCCCACTTGGCTCCAATGCTTAAAGCAAGTAACGGAAGGAAGACCCGGAATCCGCAACAGGCACTTAAACCAATGCCCATCCCTAGTCCTAATAATCCCTCCATTTTGATCTCGCCTATTACTTTTTAACCGGAACAATTTCAATCGATTCGATTGCGATACGAGCCGTCGGCTTGCTTTTTTCACCGCGTGAATTGACCGTCGGAGTGGTTGCGATTTTCTCGAGGACGTCGAGACCTTTGATCACGGCGCCAAAGGCGGTATATTGTTTATTAAGGAAAGAGGCATCGCCATGACAGATAAAGAATTGGCATCCCGCTGAATCAGGGCTTGCGGAACGAGCCATGGAAAGAACTCCGAGGACGTGGGGGCGATCATTAAATTCAGCCTTAATTTTGTATCCTGGATCCCCCGTGCCAACGCCAGGATGATCGGCTTCTTTACTGAGTGGGCAGCCTCCTTGAATCATAAAGCCCTTGATGATCCGGTGAAAAGCCGTTCCCGTATAAAATCCCTCTTTCGAAAGTTTTTTGAAGTTATCAACCGTTTTAGGGGCGACATCGGACCAGAACTCAATTTCCATCGTTCCGAGAGTAGTTTTCATGATCGCAATTTCATTTACGGCTTTTGACATCTTGTTCCTTGATTAAATTTCGGGGTACTATGCGTTGAGAAAAAGATCAGTCAACAAGGAATGGTTTTCCACAGCAATTCCGAAAACTAAAGTTTTCGGAAGTCCCCGTCCCTTTAGGGATGGATTGAATGCATAGGGGAGCGCATCGAATCCTTTAGGATTCGAAATGCGCTGGGGATCGGGGGGAGTCAATGGAGGGATAATCGAGCGAATCGTTTC
>CAMCYL010000034.1 GCA_945883905.1 Akkermansia muciniphila
GCTCTTTCCGAGGAGAGGTGAAACCGATCCCCTCCAGAGAAACTCGATCGTTTTTTGAAAATCCTTTTTTCAAAGAAACGGGAGAGATTCTCGGGAGGCGGCAGCCGACGAAGGAGGCGCCGAAAGGAATGAGCTCACGATCCTCTCCCCCTCTGACGTTGCGGCGTCGCGGCGTGGCGTGAGAACTGCTTGAGGATTTCAATCCCCCTCTTCGATTTCTCCTCTGAAATTAAATTATATTTTGGACAAGCGCGCCCTCAATCTGATTTTTACCCTTGCGAAATCTCTTATTTTTCGCAATATAACCCGACTATGAATTTTTACGCCTCTGTTACCGTTCTTTCATTTGCCACATTTCTCGCAGTTGCTTCAGCAGGCGAGGGTTCCCCGAAATCGATGAAGAAAGAGTCGAAAATCAAAGCAGAACAACGGGAGATCACGATCTCACATGAGTTCACATCGGAAAACAGTTTTGTGGCGGGGGCTAATGCCAAGGTGGGAAATCAAAAGTTTGGGAATGTCACCGAAATCAATAATCACGTCAATTACGTCCTTTCCCCTCAACTAAAAGATAATCTCCTCCTTCGCGTTGGTGTCGATTACGAGCGCTACTCCTTTGGACTCCCTTCGACAGAAAAACGAGGGGGCTTTTACCTCCCTTCGCCCAATACCCTTCAATCGACCTCCATGATTATTGGGGCTGATTACACGATTAACGATCAATGGTTTATGCGTGTTGAAGCCTCTCCGGGTGTTTATAATGACTCTGAAGATCTCTCTGGCAACGATGTGAACGTTCCTTTTATTATTGGCGGCTCCTACATCGTCGATAAAGATCTCCAATGGTTCTTCGGAGTCAGTGTCGACCTTTGGCGCGATCTCCCCGTCCTTCCGGGCGCAGGGGTTCGTTGGAAATTTTCTGATCAATGGACTCTTTTCTTCGTTCTACCAAAACCGCAACTTCAATATGAACTCAATGAGCGTTTAACTCTTTATGTGGGAGCAAACCTCAAAGGCGGAAGCTATCGAACGAGCGAATCCTTTGGAAGTGAGCATGGACGTAGCCGCTTAAACAATGCCATCGTGAACTACTCTGAAGTTCGACTCGGAGCAGGAGCCACTTGGAAAGCCCTTTCCTTCTTGGATGTTAATATTGAAGGGGGTTATATTCCGACAAGAACCTTTGACTATGCGCGTGCAAACACCCGCGTGAAACTCGAAGCCGCTCCCTACGTCGAACTCTCTGCGACCGCTAAGTTCTAAGGAACTCAAGAATTGGTCATGTCTAAGCCCCGCAATCTCAAGGTCTTCAGTGGTAACGCCAATATTCCATTGGCTCAAGCGATCGTCGACTATCTCGGCATTCCTCTCGGAGCAGCGACTGTTACCTCCTTTCCTGACGGCGAGACTTTTGTCAAAATCGAAGAGAATGTTCGTGATCAAGATATCTTCATCGTTCAGCCGACCTGCACTCCTACGAATCAGAACTTAATGGAGTTGCTGATCATGATTGATGCCGCAAGACGCGCAAGCGCTCATCGAATTACGGCAGTGATCCCCTTCTACGGCTATGCCCGTCAAGATCGCAAGGATCAACCCCGCGTTCCGATCACGGCAAAGCTTGTCGCAAATCTCTTGGTCGCCGCAGGAGCTTATCGTGTATTAACAATGGATCTTCATGCTCAACAAATTCAAGGTTTTTTTGATATCCCTGTTGACCATCTCTACGCCGCTCCTGTTTTTTATAATTATTTAAAAACAAAGAATCTCGATAATTTAGTGGTCGTCTCTCCCGATGTTGGAGGAATGAAACTTGCTGCCTCCTATAGTCAAATGCTCAGTGCAGGTCTCGCCATCGTCACAAAGCGTCGATTAAGCGCCACTTCGGTCGAATCTGGATTTTTAGTCGGTGAGGTCAAAGATAAAGATGTTCTACTTGTCGATGATATCACTGAAACCGCAGGAACAATCACCGCCGCCGCTAAGCTCCTCAAAAAAGAGGGGGCAAAACGAATCTTTGCAGGAATCTCCCATGCATTGCTCGGCGAACTAGCGGTCTCTCGACTCAAAGACTCCGTGATTGATGAACTGATTACGACCAATAGCACTCCCGTCCAAGTGATTGAAGGATTCAATATGAAAGTTCTCAGTGTCGCCGAGATTTTAGGAGAAGCGATCCATCGAATTCACTCGGGAGAATCGGTTTCCTCTTTATTTAATATCGATAATAAAAAATCATTTTAGAACCGCTAAAACAAAAAAAACTTAAAGACATTATCTCACGCAACGACGCGACGCCGCAACGTTAAATCCCTACTCCCCCTTCGTTCTGACCACGGCTCTTGCGAGCCTGCTCCCTATTTTTAAAAAATTCTCGAAAACGAGCTTTCTATCCCTTTTTTAAAACAGGAACCTATCGCTTACGCTCTTAGGATCAGAACTCCCCTCTCATTTCATACAAAAAAATCCGAGAATTTATCCCTGAGAGGATCGTGAGCTCTTTCCGAGGAGAGGTGAAACCGATCCCCTCCAGAGAAACTCGATCGTTTTTTGAAAATCCTTTTTTCAAAGAAACGGGAGAGATTCTCGGGAGGCGGCAGCCGACGAAGGAGGCGCCGAAAGGAATGAGCTCATGATCCTCTCCCTGTCTGACGTTGCGGCGTCGCGTGAGAACTGTTTTAGAATTTCAATCCCCCTCCTCTAATTCACATATAAACCTAAAAACCGCGGATGAATTTAACCAAATAATACACAAAATACACAGAAAGAAGAGTTTATGAGAAATCGAGTCGGCATTTCGATTCACCCACAAGGTGAGCGGACTCATATTTGTAAGTTATTAGTTTTCAGTGTGTTCTGAGTATTCTGTGGTTCCAACTGCTTTTTCTAGGATAAATCCAGAGTTATTTTGGACGATAGTGTTATTGAAGAATTTGCATCAAAATCCTTCAGTTGACGCCTTCGGCAACCCTGATAAATAGATACCCCTTATGCCATCGGTCTATATTAAAACCTACGGTTGCCAAATGAATGAGCGGGACTCCGAACAGGTCCTCCAACAGTTGGCGGCCAAAGGCTACGAACTCGCTCTGACCGAGAGTTCCGCCGATGTCATTTTACTCAATACCTGTAGCGTTCGCGATATGGCAGAGCAAACGGCTCTCAATAAAATGAAACACCTTCAGGGAATGAAGAAAAAAAATCCAAACCTCGTCCTCGGCTTTCTCGGTTGTATGGCCCAAAGTCAAGGTCAATCCCTCGTCGATAGCCTCCCCGATGTCGATCTCGTCGTCGGCACTCAAAAATTTCATCAAGTCGCCGACTATGTCGACCAGCTCATCACCAATAAAAGTGAATCAATCGTCGATATCGCTGAAGAGAACTCCTCTCAAAATACCATCCGAGATCACGTTCTCAAACCGAAGCAGGTCACCGCTTTTGTCTCTATTATGCAAGGGTGTAATATGCACTGCACTTTTTGCATTGTCCCGTTTACCAGAGGATCCGAACGATCTCGTCCCATTGCTGAAATTACGCAAGAGGTTAAAATACTCGCCGCCAATGGAGTTAAAGAAGTCACTCTTCTTGGGCAAATCGTAAATCTTTACGGTCGTCACGAATTTCCAAAAATCGATGGAAAATCTCCTTTCGTCCAGCTTCTTGAGTCGGTCGCCGCAGTCCCTGGTATTCAACGAGTTCGTTTCACCTCCCCTCATCCGATCGGCTATCGAACCGATCTCATTCACGCTTTTAAAAATATTCCTGAACTATGTGAACATGTTCACCTCCCCCTTCAATCCGGAAGCAATCGTATCTTAAAAGCGATGCATCGATCCTATACTCGAGAGCGCTATCTTAAACTCGTCGAAGAGATTCGGAAGGTCAATCCCACCGTCGGACTAACAACCGATGTCATCGTCGGTTTTCCCGGAGAGACCGAGGAGGATTTTCAACAAACCAAATCCTTAATGAAAGAAGTAGGCTTCGATCAAGCCTTTATCTTCCGTTACTCCCCCCGCAAAGAGACTCCTGCGGCAGAGATGGGAGATCAACACACGGAGGAGACTAAATTACGCTGGAATCAAGAGCTTCTCGAGGTTCTCAATAGCGGCGTCAAAGAACGCTCACAATCGATGGTCGGTCAGGAGATCGAGATTCTCATTGAAGGAGAGAGCAAATACAGCGATGAACGATTTGAAGGCCGCACGAGAACCAATAAACTGGTCCTCATTGAAGCGAATGAACGTTGGCGAGGTGAAATTCTCAAGGTCAAGATCACTGAAAGTACCGGTTTCACGCTCTATGCAGAGCCTGTCATTCAACTGTGATGAAGGCCTGATTCATAAAACCACTCCAATCTCAGTGGCTTTCCAGATTCAAGCGGCACAAAACCGTCACGAAAATCCTCCAAATCCGGATAACGTTCTAAAAATGAACGGATCGACTGAATCCCCTCTAATGATCCGCACAAAACCTGTGAAACCAAAATTACATTAAAAAGATCGAGGACCGATCGCTCGACGGTTCCCTCTCTAAATTGAGTCACTATTTTTTCAAGAGCTAATCGTAAAACCTCCGCCGACTTCGTTCCTGTTTTCCAATCTTGAAGCAATCGAACTAAGGCGATACTCCATTTGTCACGATTCTGAAATCGTTCTGGAAAATAAATGGCGGCATAGAGCCACGATCCCGCATGCCGAGAATGAGAATAGCGATTCCAATCGATCTCCTTCTGACTCCCTTGCGAATATTCCGCCAAACCGCGCCAAACCGCCGCTCTCTCTCCATGTATTTCCGGATAAAAGGTATTATAAAATTGAGGAGGCTTCGCCGAAGATTTCTCTAACCGTTCTCCCCATTCAATAACCGCTCTCCATCGTCGTTCTTTAACCGCTTGTTGTAATAAAAAAAACTGAGCCGCCATCTGATCCGGATGATGCTGAAGTAACTCTTCTGCTAAAGAAACTCCCTCCTGATCCTCTCCATTTCTCGAAAAAAACAGTAAAACATTCGTACTATTATCCTGCCAATAATGCGCCTGAGGACCCCGATAACGCTCCTCTTCCGAATAAAGTTCTTTTTTCTTCCAATAACTCCAAAAATCCTCGCGTTGATCTCCAATCAATAATACTGAAAGTAACTCACACCAACGATGAAATGGCGGACGCTCCCCATGACATAGCGGCTCTAAATGTAAACGCATATGCTCCGCTTTTCGCTTACGAGATTCCGGAGTCCATTGATATCCCTCATGAAGCAAAATTCCACTCAAGGTCGCAATCTCTTGACGAAAAGTAAGCTGCGGATGAATCGTTCCTTCAAACCGCAGATCACCCCGACGCCGGGCAACTCTCATCATCGGAGTCAAACTCGTCGATCCCCCTTGATAAACATTACGCATGACCACCGAAAGGGTCTGTAATCGTGGATCGAGATCATAACGAGGTAAATCCTCAAGAATCGATTGAACTAATCTCTCATCAGCAATCTCATCGGCATCCACCCAAAACAACCATTTTCCGCTTGCATTCTGAAGTGAGATATTGCGCGCGGCCGCCTCATCTCCATTCCACGGAAAATAAAATATCTTTGCCCCATAACTTTCAGCGATTGCCACCGTTCGATCCCTCGACCCCGTATCTGTGACAATGATTTCACAGCCGGCTCTCCGTAAAGGCTCCAGCGCTCTCGCTAAACGCTTCTCCTCATTTTTCACAATCAAGATCGCACTCAGAAGCGGAGAAGATTGATCCCTATTCATTTTAAAAACCGATCAAAAACAAAATAATGCTCTCTGATTGTCACCGATTATGGATTGACCCGTTGCATCAAAGCCAGCGCGCTCTGCTCAGCGATCTCAGCCCCTGTCACTCGCTTCATCTGACGTTGCTTTTGCTCTCCATTACGACGATTAAAACCAAATAAGGAATCTGAATTCACCTGGGCTAACTTTACCCCATCCTTCAATCTCACTAAGGTCACCGTATATTGTGGACGTTCCTCTATCCGATCGGCCCCCGAAACCATTAATATTTTCACAGGACGCATCTCAGTCATAATTTCCAAAACCCAATCGGTCGATTTCCGTAACGATTCAATCTCCTCTTTTTCCCGACTTTCATTCAATGCCGTTAAAAAAGAGCCATCGGCAGGCGAGAAGATCTTGTTAGAAATCTGAGCCACTCGTTGATCCACCAAAAGCACTCCAGCCTCCATCAACGGTCCTTGAAACCACTCCTCAATCTCTCGAACCTCTCGATCATTCACCCCTCGCACCCCCATCAATCCCTGATCGCTGATTCGCTCCGACTTTTGCGCCGACTCCAATCGTTCCCCCCCTTTTCCCGTCACAACCCTCCCCGTCTCCTCAATTTTATTCCCCGTTCCAATCTGAACAGAACCACCGCCCCCCACTGAAATCGGATCCCCTTTAACCTTAATCGAGTTCGAACTCTCGGAGGTGACCACCACCTCTCCCCGATCTCGAATTAATCGTCGATTGATATAAACCAACACCTTCGGCTTTCCCAACGATTGGTAAACCTGACGAAAGGTCTGAATGACGGCCTCAGGATTGGTAATTGGAAGCATCGAATCTCCGCTAGAACGATCCCACGGCTTCATCGCTTGCTTAAATTCCGCGCCTTGATCCGCCATCAGAAGTTGTAATAGAAAGGTCGCCATCAGAAACAGTTTCATAAACATACACTTTCGCTTGATTAATTCTTGGGCCGATTCATTAAACGCACTCGCACAATATATTGAGTGGCCTCAGGAGTCATCGCATTTTGAGTAAAGGACTTCGTTTCATTCGCACTTAAGACCATCGACTGCCACGCCACCTCACTTCCTAAGTCGTTATAAAGAACCACTCCCTTACTATCTTTAAAAAGAGTTTGAATCTGAATTTGGACCGTTTTTGAGGAACGATTCCGAAGTGAGGCCTGAACCGTTAGATAATTTTGCGCATTGCGCACAGCTATCGGAGGATGATCCACTGCAATGATCTCTTCGAGATCTTCATCAAAAAGAACCACTTTTTTACCTGCCGCTTCAGGAGATTTCGGATCGGCCTCAGGCAAATAAGGTCCCGAAGAGCAACCGATCCATACAAAGGGAAGAACCAACAGCATCCAAAGCGATTTTTTCATGTAGGACTCAATTTGGCACAAAAATCAAGCCTGTCATCGTAAAATTAGAAAAAATACTCCATCGATCATCAACGCTCACTACCGTCCAAAACAACTTTGGATTTGAGAGGGTAAATCGAAGAGGGGGATTGAAATCCTCAAGCAGTTCTCACGCAACGCCGCGACGACGCCACGTCAGAGGGGGAGAGGATCGTGAGCTCTTTCCTTTCGGCGTCTCCTTCGTCGACTACCGCCTCCCGAGAATCTCTCCCGTTTCTTTGAAAAAAAGGATTTTCAAAAAACGATCGAGCTTCTCTGTTGGGGATCGGTTTCACCTCTCCTCGGAAAGAGCTCACGATCCTCTCAGTGAGAAATTCTCGGATTTTTTTGTATCATGTGGGGAAGTTCTGACCCCAAGAGCGTAAGCGATAGATCCCTGTTTTTAAAAAGGGATCGAAAGCTCGTTTTCGAGAACTTTTTAAAAATAGGGAGGAGGCTCGAAAGAGCGGTGGTCAAAACGAGGGGGGGGAGTAGGGATTTAACGTTGCGGCGTGGTGTCGTTGCGCGAGACAATGTATTTAAGGTTTTTTGTTTTTGGACACCAATGATCAACGCTCTCTCATTTGCCATTGCATCTTCGAAAAGACTTCTTTCTCTTTCCTCCACTACTTATCCCCGCTTGTCTCCTCTCGACTCACCTCTCGGATTTTCCGACAGCTCTTAGGACTTGGCTCACAGTGAGGATAACTCCTTCCTGTTTTCGGAGCAAAAACGGGGTTTAAAAACCGGATTACAAAAAGCAGACCGGCTTCGAAATCGCGGTCTGCAATCGCTGAAGATAAAGCGGACGAGAAATTTCAATCGCACCCATTTGTTTCGTAAACGAATTTAAAACTTGAGTATCAAAGAGCTCAAAACCGCGTCGATGTAAATGAGTCAAAAGATGAATGAGGGCGAATTTAGAGGCCTCCGAGACCCGATAAAACATCGACTCCCCTGCAAAAAAACCGCCGATCGCAACACCATATATTCCCCCCACCAGTTCCTCCTCCTGCCAGACCTCAATGCTATGCGCATAGCCGGCTAAATGAAACTCGCTGTAAGCACGAATAAATTGCTGGGAAATCCATGTTTTATCCCGATTTTTTGTGGCCTTTGCACACTCTCGAATGACTCTCCCAAAGGCTTCGTCATACGTGACTCTGAATTGATTCTCTTTCTCTTTCAAAAGCCGTCGCGAGCTTCTGGAAAAAACGAGCGGATTCATTTCAAAGATAGCACGAGGATCAGGGGACCACCACGTCACGGGACGATCGGTCCAGGGAAAAATCCCTGAACGATAGGCAACGGAGAGACGTTCCGCGGTAAGCCTTCCTCCAACGGCAACCAACCCCTCCTCGTCCGCTTGACGCGGATCCGGAAAACTCAACTCATTGGGTGAAAAGAAAGGCGCCATGAGAGATAATCAAAGGTCCGTTCCTCACTCCAAAATCGTTCCCACTTGTAAATTAAAACCACGAGCAAAATCAGCGGCATGCATTCGCTTCTTCCCTTCAATCTGGACTTCACGCAAAAGAAGCCCCCCCCCGCTATCCCCTCCACAAGCAACTAAAATACCGTGGCTATCAATCCGGACCACCTCTCCTGCTTTTCCTTTGGCACTCCGAGAAAGAATCGTCGAAAAGATCTTTAACATCCGCTGATCCGGTCCATCAGGCACCCACGTATAGGCGGAGGGCCACGGGGTCATCGCGCGAATATGAGCATCAATATCCCGTTTCGACTTATTCCAAGGGATCCGTCCCTCCTCTTTCTTTAGTTTTTTCGCATAAGTTGAAAGCGACGCCTCCTGCTTAACCCGTGGAGCCTTCCCTTTTTCAATCAAGGCAAAGGCCTTCAATAAAGCCTCTGCGCCCATCTCAGCGAGCCGATCATGAAGTATCTGGGAGTTATCATCCTCCTTGATCCTTGTTTTCTCGATCAAAAGAATATCTCCAGTATCTAAACCAACATCCATCCACATGATTGTCACCCCTGACTCCCGCTCCCGCTCCTCAATCGCCCGTTGAATCGGAGCCGCTCCACGATAACGAGGAAGAATCGATCCGTGGATATTTAAACAGCCATATTGCGGAATATCCAAAATCGATTTAGGAATAATCTGACCATAGGCCGCAACGACAATCACATCCGGCTTCAGGTATCGAATTTGATCAATCGCACTTTTTTGAGAGATTTTTTCCGGTTGAAAAACGGTCATGTGCAACTTCATCGCTAACTCTTTAATCGGACTCGGCATCATCTTCATCTGCCGTCCCGCCGGACGATCAGGCTGTGTAATCACTGAGGCGACTGAATGATCCGGGTGATTATAAATTTTTTGAAGCGCAGGGGCTCCAAACGGTGAGGTACCAATAAAGACAACATTCATAAATTAAAATCCATTCGGTTCCCTTGGATATCTCCTATTTTTCTCAAAACTCAAGTCAGATCTTTTTCAACTGGATTGATTCTACAAAAGGCATTAGTTTTTCCGCAGTGAAAAATACGACTCTATTCATTCTCCTTTGTGCCCTCCTCGGTCTTGGAGGGTGGTTTGGTTTTCAAAAACTAAAGTCGATTTCTAAAAATAAATTAGACTCCTCAAAAGGAGAAATGGAGGAGCTTTATGCCCATGTTAAAAGAGAGACTCTCGTCGATAAAATCGTAGTCTCCGGCGATATCTCCCCCGATTCCCGCAACTCCGTTGAGGTGAAAGGGGAAATTAGCGGTAAAATTAAAAATATTTTTCCAACGATCGGTCAATCGGTTAAGTCCGGGGAATTGCTCATCGAACTCGATGATCGAGATCTCCTCACCGAAAAATCGACCGCACAAACCGATGTCGAAGGGGCTCAACTCTCCCTCGATAAAGCGAAACGACTCTACGAACGCTCTGAAAAACTTTTTGAAAAAAAATTAATTTCAATGGAAGAGTCCGAAAACAAGAAAACCGATTTTCTCATTGCAAAAAATAGTTTTGAAAAGGCCGAAAGCCGCTTGAGATCGGTGATCGATAAAATCGATAAAACTCAGATTCGTTCCCCCATCGACGGTAAGGTCATCGCCCTTCCAATCGTTGCCGGTCAAGTGGTCGTCGGAGCAGGAAGCGTCAATGCGGGAACCTTACTCATGACCGTCGCCGATCTTTCTAAAATGATTATCTCCTGTCATATTAATCAAATCGATATCTCCCATATTAACGAAAATCAAACGGTCACTTTTAAGGTCGATTCCGTTCAACAAGATCTCTTTAAAGGAACGGTCAATATTATCTCTCCAACCGCGACCTCAAAAAATAATATCAAAGGATATGGGGTGACGATTCAAATCCTCGAATTGGATCCGAAAATTCGCCCTGGAATGACTGCCGATGTCACTTTTCTAATCAAAACCTCTGAAAATACCCTGACACTCCCTTTAAATTCTGTTTTTAACGACGAAGAGGATCGTAAAGTGGTCTATCTCCAAACTCACCCTGAAATCGAGCCCAAAAAACAAGCAATTTCGACCGGGATCATCACTTATGATAAGGTTGAAGTTCTTTCCGGCCTCAAAGAGGGAGATCAAGTCCTTCTCACAAAGCCGAAGCCAAAACCGCTCCAACGGTAGATCTTTTCAAAATTCAACTTCCATGGCGATTATTCAACTCCAAAAAATCTCGAAACTCTATAAAATCGAGACCCAGGAGATCCATGCCCTTCGTGAGGTCGATCTTCAAATCAATGAAGGAGAATATCTAACGATCGTCGGCCCTTCAGGAAGTGGAAAGTCGACCTTAATGCAATTAATTGGATGCCTAGACATCCCCACTCAAGGAAAACTCATTTTAGATGAAGTCGATATCTCCAAGGCGAGTAACTCCGAACTATCACAACTCCGAAATCAGAAAATTGGATTTGTCTTTCAAAGCTTCAACCTATTGCCGCGATTGAATGTTCTTCAGAATGTCGAACTTCCAATGATCTATGCACATCTCTCTGCAAAGGAACGAAAAATGAAAGCCCTCCAAGCAATTGAATCCGTAGGACTTCAAGATCGATCCCTCAATCGTCCAAGCCAACTCTCGGGAGGTCAATGTCAACGGGTGGCGATTGCGAGAGCTTTAGTCAATAATCCTCGAATCCTCCTTGCTGATGAACCAACGGGTGCTTTGGATTCAAAGACGGGAGCGGATATCTTACAGCTTTTTCGCCTTCTCCATCAAAAAGGACATACGATCGTCATGGTGACTCACGATCTGAAAATTGCCGCTGAGGCCCCTCGTCAAATCGCATTACGAGATGGAGTTATCGAAAAAGATACCGCGATGAATTCCCCTCTCGCATCAAAGGTCTAGCGCAGATGACCCTCACCTCTCCCTCTCCTCATTCTCCCTTAAAGGAGTACTTCCCGATCAATCGACCTCTCCTCATTCTCGCTCCAATGCAAGATATCACCGATCTTCCATTTTGGAAACTGATCCATCGATATGGAGATCCGGATCTTTATTACACGGAATATTTTCGAGTTCACCGTGATTCCAAACCGGAAAAATATATTTTAAAATCGATCCTTGAAAACCCAAGCGATAAACCGGTTCAAGCTCAAATGATCGGAGTTGATATCCCGTCTTTGGTTCGCAATGCCGAAAAACTACAAACCTATCACGTCCAAGGAATCGATTTGAATTTAGGCTGCCCCGCACCCGTCGTCTGCAGTAAAAATGCCGGGGGAGGACTCCTCCGATCTCCCGAAACTGTCGATAACATCCTCACCGCGCTCCGTCCCGCAATTCATCGCACGTTTACCGTTAAAACTAGACTCGGATTTGAAACGCCAGAGGAGTTTGAACCGTTGCTAGAACTTTTCGCCCGACATCCCATCGATGCCTTAACCGTTCATGGACGAACTGTTCGAGAGCTTTATCGCCCTCACGTTCACTATGATCGAATCCAAAGAGCCGTTCAACAGCTTCCCTTTCCGGTCTTTGCAAACGGCAACGTCCGATCTCCCCTCAGTGCTCGTGAAATCCATCAATTCACCGGATGCCAAGGACTCATGATTGGACGAGGGGCTGTCCGCAATCCTTGGATCTTCAGACAAATTCGCGAAGATTACGAAGGAGCTTCGGTTTTTCAACCCTCCCTTCGCGATCTCCGTCACTACATTGAAGAGCTCTTTGAAGCGGTGCGGGTTCCAGAAATGAAACCGATTACACATGTCTCCAAAATGAAAAAATATCTCAATTTTATCGCTCCCGGAATTACGATCGAGGATCAATTTCTCAACGAAATTCGCCGCTCTTTAACTGTGACTGATTTTTTTCAGATCTGTGATCGTCATCTTAATTTCGATATCCCCTTTGAACCAGAGAGAATTAACCCCCCTTTCTAACTAACCACGCTAACCCAAATCCTTGATTTTTAATCAGTCGCTCAATCCGATAGTCAAGAAGTGTCACTTGTTGAATAAAGTCCTCAACAGTACGTCCCTCGATAAGATGATACTCCATTCGAATTCGTTTGATTTTTTTAAAGGGAGCGGGGTTTTTAAAGATTTCCCATTCAGCTCCTTCACAATCCATTTTAAGAAGGTCAATCGAATGGCCTGGAAATTGAGCGAGCGCTTGATCTAACGATTGAATAACAATGGATCCTTCTCCACCAAAAACCGTCTGAACAAGAGTTGAATCCGAATTCTCAGTCATCTGCGCTCTTCCCTCTTTAGCCCCAACCCCAAGGCAAAATACCTGAACTAAGGTCGATTCAAAATTGCGTACCGCAAATTCAAAAACTCTGGGGTTTGGCTCATAAGCATGAATCATCGCCTCCGGAAATTGATGAGACGCCATTAAAGAAAACAACCCACAGTTGGCTCCAATATCTAAAATCGTTCGAGGAGATTCTGGAATTACTCTAAGTCCGTATTCATCATCTAACACAAGATTAATAAAATCTGATGCGTTTCCTAAATCACAAGGAGTCACATAGGAGACCCATTTACGATGAATCTTAAATTTTGAAGGAATTTCAAAATGAGTCGTTCCCCGAAATAGTATACCAATTTTTAATCCAATCCAAAAACGACCTATAAAAATTATCGCCCTTTTAATAAATTGAAAAATACGCATTTTTAAGAGCATGGATCTCTTTTACTCCATTGAACAGCTCACAATCCCTTGATGCGAATTGTAATAAGGGAGAATCGGAAATCGATCAATCTCTAAGCATAAATCGATATCAGACTCTAATCCAATCTGAACTAAATGAGCCCCATTCTTGGACTGTCTAAAAACTCTTGGAAGATCCCGACAAGTCGATCGATAAAGTGAGACTAAAGGATGAGTCGTATCGACCTCGTTTAAGATTGCCCCTGCAACGATCGCATCCTCCAGCGAGAAATCATTCCCTGTTCCCGCACAGAAATAGGCCACATCTCCCTTCCATCGCTTCACTTTTTCAATGACGACCCGAAGATTTAAAAAACTCGCGGCAATGACCTCTTGTGCTTGATCCGTAGATTGAAAGGCTCTTGTTCCGTTCGTCGTCAACATGACCAGATCGAAATCAAGCGGAGCTCGATCTAAAAACTCGTGCGGGGAATTGCCGAAATCAAAACCATCGATACGAATCCCCCCCTTTTCCCCTGCGAGTTTTGTTTGCGGAAACCAATCCCGAAATGAAAAAGCATTTTGTAAATCGGATGACGGATAGATTCGCTGAACGCCGTTCGCAAAAGCAGTGACCATCGTCGAGGTCGCTCTTAAAACATCGATTACCACCGCTAAAATGGGAGCAGAAAAAGGGAGCTTATCCCTCTTCCAATAAGAAGGTCCGTAGAGAGCGATCGATTTCATGACTCTCTCGATGAGTGACGGAAGAATAGGAAGAATAAAAAATCAGCGACTTGACTTCTTTTTCCCAGAACTAGAAACCGTCGTTTTAGCTGTTTTTTTAGAACTGGAACCCCAATTAATCCCATCAAAATTACTTCGAAAAGTTCGGCTCATATTTCGGGGGGCATCCCCCTTCCCGTTTTGAACGGTCGCAGGGGTTGCACAAGAGGCTTTCGTATCACCGCATTTAGGACAACTCGTATCACTCATAGCCCCACTCTATTAAGGTTTTACTTAAAAGTGTCAATATTTTGAGAAATCCTATTTGAGATAAAGAAGGCCAAAAATCTTTCTTTTCGATCGATTTTATTCCTCTATCTATCTCCTCATGACCACTTCAACACGCATGGAGGAAAGTATCACTATTTTTTCGATCCAAGGGGATATCGATCTTGAAAGCTCCCCCCTACTTCGCCAAGAGCTTAAAAAGTTTTCTAATGCTAAAACGGCCCGCCTGCTGATCGACTTCACTGAAACGACCTATATTGACTCATCCGGTTTAGCCACTCTCATCGAATATTTTCAATCAGCCGCAACCTATCAAGGGAAGATGGGGTTGAGTGGGCTCTCCGCACGAGTCAAAAACTCCTTTTCAATCGTGCGACTCGAAGAGGTCTTTACTTTCTATCCCGATCTTTCCACAGGAATTCAAACCCTTAAAGCGTAGTTCAAATGGATTTTATCCCTCTGATTCGACGGTATGGCTACTGGCTGATTCGAGGCTTTTGGAAGCCCCGTTATATTCGTCCCAATGCCCTATTCGAGCAAATGACTCATGTGGGAGTTCTCGCCCTTCCTTCGGTCGCCATGGCCTGTATGTTTATGGGGATCGTCCTCGTCATGCAAGGGGCCTATCAGCTACAACAAGTCGGAGCAATCGATTATGTGGCCGACCTTGTTGGAGTCTCTATGTTTCGTGAAATCGGTCCTTTGATTACGGCAGTCATTGTCATCGGTCGATCGGCCTCCTCAATTACCGCCGAACTTGGAACGATGAAGGTCTCTGAAGAGATCGATGCCCTCGAAGTCATGGGAGTCGATCCCGTTCGTTACTTAGTCATGCCTCGGGTCGCCGCCATGACGATTATGATGCCCTGTTTAACGGTCATTGGAGAATGCCTAGGACTTTTCGGCGGAGCTCTCATCTCTTCCTTTAGCTTAGGAATGGATCCTTATTATTATGGAAGTCGACTCCTCCAAGCCGTCTTTCTCCGCGATCTTTGGAGTGGATTAATCAAAAGTCTTATTTTCGGTTTTATCGTCGGAATCCTTGCCTGTTATCGAGGACTCAATGTGGAGGGGGGAGCGGAAGGAGTAGGGCGTGAGACCACCAACTCGGTGGTTCTTTGCCTCAAGGCGATGCTTGCAACGAATTGTATTTTAACCGCGCTCTTCTACTTTTTTTAAAAAAACATGAGCAATTCTACGATTCAACCGGCTCTTGAAGTCAAAAATCTGACTCGTCGTTTTGGCGATCGAACGATCTTAGACCACCTCTCCTTTAAGCTCATGCCAGGAGAAACCTTAGTTATTATGGGAGGAAGTGGTTGCGGAAAAAGTACCCTACTGCGCCATCTCGTTGGACTCATGCAACCGGATGAAGGTGAAATCTCGATTCTCGGAAAAGAGATCACTCAGATGAATGAAAGTCAGCTCAATCTTGTTCGCACCAAAATCGGCCTCCTCTTTCAAAGCGGTGCCCTCTTCAATTCCCTCACGGTCGGAGAGAATATTGCGATGCCAATTCTCGAATCAAGCTATGTCAATCCGAGTATCGCCGATTTGGTCGTTAAAATGAAGTTGGAACTCGTCGGCTTAACCGGATTTGAACATCTTAAGCCTGCACAACTCTCCGGCGGAATGAAAAAAAGAGTTGGACTCGCCCGCGCGCTGGCCACCGATCCTCAAATTCTTTTTTGTGACGAACCGACCGCGGGCCTCGATCCGGTAATGACTGCCGTGGTTGATACCCTCATCTCCGATTTAACAAAAAAATTAGGAATCACCGCCGTTGTCGTCACCCACGATATGACGAGTGCTTTCCGTATTGCCTCACAAATGATTATGCTCTTTCAAGGCCGAATCATTGCGCAAGGAACACCGGATGAAATCCGTCGCAATCCGGATCCGATCTTAAAACAATTCGTCAACGGAGAGGCCGATGGGCCGATCCCGCTCCGACTCTCCAAAGACGATTATTTGAAACGACTTCTACAAGCCTAAAGGAAAATTATGAAACAACAAACCGAACGTTGGATAGCGAGTAGTGTTATTCTCGGATCCATTATTATTATTATCGCACTCGGACTCGTCATGGGACGTTTTTCTGTCTCCTCCGGAGGCAATAAATTGATCGTTAATTTTCCAAGTGTCACCGGAATTAGCGTCAATTCCCCCGTCAAATATGCCGGAGCCCCCGTCGGAAGAGTTCAAAATATCCGCGTGCTTTCCAAAGAGGAGCAAACCATGAGAGAAAAAAGCTACTCCTTTATTCAAATCGTCCTCGATCTCAATCAACCTCTCCAACTCAATCAAGAACTCCGAGTTGCCGTTAAACAAGATGGTTTTATGGGTTCAAAATATATCGCCCTCATTCCTGGTCGCCCCGATGGGATACCCCTTACACAGGGAACAGTCTTAGAGGGAGAGGATATCGTCGAACTCACAGAACTCGGTCCCGATTTTCGAATGCTGATCTCCGAAATCCAACCGACGCTTCTCCGGCTCGACTCCATCTCTTCTGCCATTGATAGCGCCCTCCCTAATCTCCTTCAAAATATGGATAATCTCGTCGAAAACAGCAACCAGATCATCAGTGTTGTGAATACCCCAGAAGGCAAAGAGGAACTTCAAAAAATATTTTCAAATATGAAGGTCATCTCTGATAATTTGAAAGTCGTTTCGACCTATACAAAAGGATTTACCAAGACTGTTGGTGAAAAACCGTGGAAGATGGTCTGGGGAGGTACTCCCAATCAACTCCCCTCTGAAGAGGAGATCTTAAAATCCAACAAACCCCTTCCGATTCCATTACATCCTCGCTCAAAAGATTAACGTACGCTCCACTCCCCTATGGGTGATCCAACCAAAAATAATGAATCTCTCCTCGAGAGAACTCATGCTCTGATGGGGGCCGCGAAGGGATTGATTGCGTGCACGACGATCGAATCGATCGTGAACCACCTTCTCAGTCACTCCTTAGAAATGCTTCAATCTCAAAGCTGCTCTCTCTACCTCCCTGATCCTCGAACTGAAGAACTTATTATCTATTCTGCTCGGGGAACAAATGACACCAATGTTCATACCTTTCGAATTCCCTGGAGCAAAGGGGTCGCCGGAGATGTCTTCTTGAGTAAAAAAGCATGCAAAATCGATGACGTCCAAAAAGATCCACGATTCATGAATATCATCGATCAAAAAACGGGACAAAAAACACGAACGATGCTTTGTATCCCCCTTCTTGAAGGTGAAAACTGTCTCGGAGTTTTACAAGCCATTAACTCCACTCAGACCGATTGTTTTACCGAGCTCGACCAAGAGATCATCGAGGGACTCGGTGGAATGGTCACAAGTGCCCTTGTCCGACTCCGAAAAGAGGAACTTCAAAAAAATGCAGAAAAGTTTCGTCGCGATCTCAGTCTTGCTAATGAGATCCAAAAATCCTTCCTTCCTCCAGAGACCTCTCATTTCTCCCGAGCCGATGTCCATGTCAAATACCAACCCGCCTTTACCTTAAGCGGTGATTTTTATGTTGCGGTTCCCCTTCAGCACGACTCCGTTCTTTTTGCGGTAGGAGATGTCTCCGGTAAAGGAATTGCCGCCGCATTGATCAGCGCTCAAGTCGTGGGTGAAATCAGTGCCTTAACCTCCCTTCGTATCGATACCCTTTCTGATTTCGTTAAAACCCTCAACTTAAACCTCTCCTTAAGACTCAGTGCTGGGCGGTTCATTGCCACCTCATTTCTCCTCTATCATCCTGAAAAAAATCAGATGGAGATCATTTGCGCCGGGCAATTTCAACCGTGGCGATGGGACGGTAACTCTTGGGATTGTTGCGAAGTTCCCTCCGCGCCTCCCTTAGGGATACTTCCTCAATACGCCTATACCTCAACTCAAATTCCCTGCCAACCTGGGGAACGATGGATGCTCTTTAGTGATGGGATTAATGAAGGAAGAAACGAAGCCGGGGAAGAATATGGCATGGATCGACTTCAAAACTCTCTCTCGATCGGAACCCCTGAAGCGGTTCTCGAAAAATCGTGGTTTGAATGGACAAAATATGTGCTCATCGAAAAACTTCACGATGATGCCTGTCTCGGAATTTTATCCTGTGCCCCCTCCCCTTTTTTACGAGTAATGTCGGAGGCTAAAAACTGTAAAAAAGTCCGCTCCTTTATTGAGGGTTGGTGCATGTATGCCGGACTTGAAGATATTGTAAGAGGACAGATCGTCCTTGCGATCGATGAGGCCTTCACCAATGTCCTGCGCCACGCCTATATCGGTGAATCCGGCAATCCAATCGACCTCTCTGCAAAACTATCATCCGATACCCTCGAAATTAAAATGCGGGACTACGGTAAAACATTCGATCCGAAATCCGTTCCAGATCGTCCCTTAGAAATGATCAAACCAGGAGGGCTTGGAATGCACATTCTCCATCTCACCTTTGAAACGGTCGAACATCTCCCTCAAAATCCAGGAACTGAACTTTTACTGATCAAAAAAATAAAAAAATGAAATTCTGAACATGAAAATAAAATCATCACTCATTGCGCTCTTGACTTCCCTCTTCATCCCTCTCATCGCAGAAAATAGTTCTCCTGCCACTGAAAAAACATCCATGATCGCTTTCTTCAATGAAGCGATCCTTTCAGCGACAAACGCTTATGCAAAAGATCCCTCTCTCAAACCCCTTTCCCCCCCCGAACATCTTTCCTCTCTTCAAAATATTCAATCCCATATCCGCAAAACAGGGGACACCGAACTCATCAAGTTCTTTCTACAATACCAAGTCGCCTATCTCAACCCCGATAACGATCAACCCGCAAGAATGATCGGAGAGATATTCCTTGATCAACCGGTCGCATTTCAAGAGGGATTTGAACTCCTCAGCGCAAACCATCGACTCCTCGTATTTCCTTATTTAAAATTTGGTTGGATGAAAGCCATTGAAGGAAAAAACACCTCTCTTCCCTCCATTACGGAAAAACAAAAACGCTTTGATCGAATCGCACGAAGTCTCATTAACCTCCGAGGATATCAGGATCAGTCGATTGCTGAATAACTGGTTTTTTCCACGCCATGAGCACTCTCAAAAAAAATAAAGATCGATTTTGGGTCGTCGATATCAGCAACTCTTTCACCAAGTTTGCACTCTCAAATTCCGATCGGCTTTTTAAAATTCATCGATACCCAACTCCCCGCATTAACTCGCATTGGATTCAAAAAAAATTCCGATCCACTCACTTTCCCGTTGTCCTGAGTTCAGTCGTCCCACAAAAAACGACTCTTTTTAAAATGAATCTTCAATCCCCACTCCATCTTTTGAATGGAAAAACAGCTCAAGGGATTCAGATCGACTATCCGAAACCCAATCAAATTGGAGCGGATCGAATTGCCAATGCGATTGCCGCCTTCCAAATTTATGGGGGACCCGCTGTTGTGATTGATTTCGGAACCGCAGTCACTTTTGACGTTATCAGTAAAAAAGGGTTTTATAGCGGAGGAATTATCGCTCCGGGACTCAATGTCATGACCCATTACCTCCACGAAAAAACAGCCCTTCTTCCGTTAATTAAAATAACAAAACCGAAAGCGATCATTGGAAAAAGCACTCGTGAAGCGATGCTTTCTGGTGCGGTTTATGGATATCAGGGTCTGGTTAAAGAGATCCTCCTGCGGTTAAAAAATGAACTTAAAGAATCCCCCAAAGTCATCGCCACCGGAGGGCAAGCTTCGATTGTCACCGAGGGACTCTCTCAGGTCCATCAACGAGATCCCGATCTGACGCTTCAAGGACTTCGGTTATTTTATCAATTTAAAAAAAATAATTTCCCTTTTTAAATCTCTTCTCCATGGTATTCATCCCTATGGCAACTCATACGATTTGGACTTCATTCTCACCACAAGAATCACACGAAATTCTCTGTAAAATTCAAGACGAAAACAAAAAACTCTATCGCTCCACTGTCGAAATTCTCTCAAAACAGATGCAAAAAAGGGTTCCTGTTGTTTTAGAGATGCCGAAAATTGAGCGCCACTCAATTTGGCAACAAATTTTATCCCATCCAATGCTGGAAAACCTCTCTTTTAACCTTTTAAGTGCTTGGCTTGTTTCGGAACACTCCCCCCTTCTTTGCGCTTGGCTCGATGCCCTAGCGATTCCCCATGACCCCCAAGGTTTCTTTCAAGCGGATAAACTCGAAGCCCCAACCTCCGAAAAACTAAAGACCGCACTCGAATCGGTTCTTGAAAAATTTCCAGCAAAAACAGTTTCCATTTATCTCCATGTATTTAATCGAATCGAAGGGATCGAGTGGAAGGAACTAAATCAACTCATCGAGACCGAACCCCGTCTTAAATTGACATAGGAATCGCTTTCCATAGGATTTTAACAATGTCCAATCCCCTACCACTCCCCACGATGACCCCTCGTGAGCTCTTAGAGTGCATGTTAGGTCACTTAGGATTTATTTTTCAAGTCGAGGAGATTCAACGGGGAGAGCATCTCATCCTCAATATTCAGACACGAGATCCAAGACGACTCATTGGTCGTGACGGTCATGTCTTAGAAGAGATGCAATACCTTCTCAATCGATTGATTTCCGGAAATGATGACCATGCATCGCGAGTGATGCTCGATGTGGAAGGCTATCGTCAAAAAGAACAGGAGCATCTCATTGAACGAGCGAGAGCGCTTGCCGACAAGGTCCTCCAAGAAAACTCTCCTCAGACATTACCTCCCATGAATGCCTTTGAACGTTTTTTAATTCATCAGGAATTTAAAGATCATTCCCATATCAAAAGCAGAAGCCTTGAAGCCCAAGGAAAGCTAAAACAAATCACGCTAGAGCCCCGCCTCTCCAAATAACACCCCTCTTCACCATCATGCTCCAACGCCATCAGGAATTTTACTCGAAAGTCCTTAAAATCATCGATTGCGGGATCTTGATGTTAGCCTTTTGGGTTGCCTACTTAATTCGTGTCTATGTCATTCCTCAAGTCTCCTTTATTGAAGGAGGGATTCAACCTTTCGAGTCTTACTTGTGGTTTTTAGTTGTTCTCCCCACCCTCGGAATCTTAATGCTTCAACGAGAAGGGATTTATCACCTTCACCTCCCGAACACCTTCGGCCATTTTTTAATTCGTACGTTTCGTGGCATTATCTGGATGATGGCCGCCCTCTTTTTCTTATTCTTTATTTTTAGAATTAAACAGGAATCTCTTAGTCGCGGGCTATTTGTTCTTTACGCTCCAATATCGGTCTTACTCCTCGGAGCGAGAGAGGCACTTTTACGAATGTGGCTTCGTCAGAAAGTCAGAATTATCGCCCATCGAGAACATGTTCTTTTAATCGGAACGGCGCAAGAATGCGAATACTGGCATCGACTTCTCAGAAAAACCCCAGGACAACAACTCGAGGTCAAGGGAATGATCGATCTTGATCATACGAATATCCCTCAACTCATCGAAGCCCTCCACACGGAATCAATCAACCTTGTCATCATGAATCTCGGAAAATCGCTCTCTGATAAAAACCGGGAGGTCATATCGGTCTGTGAAGCAGAAGGGGTTGAAATATGGGTCACCGCCGATTTCTTCAAAACTTCGATTGCAACCTCCTCATTTGATAATTTCCTCGGTCACTCTGTCCTTGTTTATCGAACAACCCATGAATCCTCTTGGGCCTTACTTTTCAAACACTCCCTCGACTATCTTCTTGCTATAGTGGGCCTCCTCCTTTCCATTCCCCTTTTTATCATCATCTCAGTAGCTCTATTTTTGACGATGGGCTCTCCAATCCTTTTTCGTCAAAAACGAAGCGGACTCCATGGACGTCCTTTCACTCTTTATAAATTCAGAACCATGGTCTCCAATGCCGAACAACTCCAATCCGAACTCCAATCCCAAAATATGATGTCTGGTCCTGTTTTCAAAGTGAATAACGATCCCCGAATCACTCCCGTAGGCCGTTTTTTAAGAAAATATAGTTTAGATGAGCTTCCCCAGCTTTGGAACGTTCTCCGAGGTGATATGAGCCTCGTCGGCCCACGCCCGCTTCCTCTTTACGAAACTGATAATTTTTCAAATATTGCTCAACGTCGACGAATGAGCGTCAAACCCGGTTTGACCTGTCTCTGGCAGATTTCAGGCCGAAATCAAATCGTTGAATTTAAAGAATGGATCCGACTCGACCTCGAGTATATCGATCGCTGGAATTTCTGGCTCGATATCGAAATCCTCTTTAAAACAATCCCCGCCGTCCTCTTTGGTCGCGGTGCAAAATAGTTCAATCTCAAACAAAACCGACCTCGACTTTTGATCGAAGGCAAGGTCACTACGACTGCTTTCTCTCGATCTCAATCGCCACAAAATCGGTATCCTTAAAGATAAATTTTTTCACCGTGACGATCACTTTTGAAATCGGAAAATCCTTTAAAACAAAATCCGCGCACTCCTCCGCCAAGGTCTCAAGAAGTTTGCGGGATTTCTGCTCAGCAATTGCATGGATTCCTTGATAAATAGAATAATAGTCGACCGTTTTCTCAATCGAATCACTTTTTGCAGCTTGAGTCACTTTCGGAATTCGTGCATCGATCGTAATCAAAATCCGTTGAGCTTTCTTGCGCTCCTGATCCGGCACTCCTATCTTCGTCCATACCTCAAGATCTTGAATCAAAAGTCGATCACTCATCGTTGAATCCCTCTTTTTAATCCCGATTCAAGAGCGCTGGTTGCGCCTTCACGTAATCGACTAAAATCTGGGTTGGAAGATTAAGATCGAGTTCTGCCAAAGCCTGCCAATCCACCCATCGCTCCTCCTCCGCCTCATCATTCAAGGTCACCTTAAAGTCATCAGTCCATGCAATATAATTCAACAGAAGAAAGTGAGCTTTTTTGTAAAATTCTGTCGAACCGATACAGTCTTGAACCATCGCAAAACGAATTTTTTTGACTCGGAGTCCTGTCTCCTCCAAAATTTCCCGTTCAAGGGCGGCCTCGGAGCTCTCTTCGTATTTTATTTTCCCGCCTGGAATTCCCCACTTATGACTCCACTTATGCGTTTTCACCATCAAAAATTTTCCCTCGGCATTAACAATCAACGCTCCCACCGTTGCAATCGGAAAGACCGCGGCAGTCTCCGTTTGATGACGCTCTAAATAGTTCTTCAGATGTCCAATATGCCGAAACATCAAATCCGGATTAACCGATTTTAATTTCTCTAACGAATCATATCCGGTCAAAACCGCACATCCCGTAACTCCCCCATATTTGGCCGTCTCAATATCATGCATCATATCCCCAACAAACAGGGTCTCATGGGGATCAAGATCATGCTCGGCAAGAAGATGTAAAATCCGCTTTCGCTTGTCCAACGCTTGAACATAGACCCCTTTGAAAAAATGATGAATTCCTAAGCGAACACTTTGAACCGCCCAATGCTCTTGATGAATCGTACTCAGAATAAAAAGTTGAAGATTCTTCTCCCGACAATAGTTCAGAAAATCGAGGGCATGAGGCAACAGTGCAATATTTTCCTGAAGAAGCTTAAAGGAGGTATGATAGTGATGTTCCAACTCCACCATCGTCGCTTCCGGGAGATAAATTTTATAAAAATCTGGAAAGGGAAGAAAGAACTTCTCTCGAAATTCACTCTCCGACATTGCCGGCTTTCCGTACTGTTTAAAGATCTCATTCGTCGCTTCCAACACTGGCTTAAAATCATCCACCAGTGTCCCCGACCAATCCAAAATAATATTTTTCATCGTTTTCATTTAACGCTTCTCCTCAGGAGGAGCTCCTTTGACCACGCGCGTTTGAACCAGCCAATCATGCAATGAACGAAGCCCAGGATTAAAAATTGCAATCCAATAGCCGACCCAAAAAAACTGCAACGATATCACTGAAGCCAATCCCCTCATCCATCCCCGTCCACGCGTCAAAGGCCTTCCCTCCGAATCAACAACACGTATCCCCATGATCTTTTTCCCTAAGGTTTGAAAAGGACGTCCTAAAAACCAGCCAAAGTAAAGGATATGCGCCCCCTCCATGATCAGCTTCATATACAAACTCATCTCCGCGTAGACCGGACTTTGTAATCGCCTCATCATCTCTGCTAAACTCCCGACCTCTTTCTGAAAAATTTCAAAATCCCCCCACGCCACAATCATCGCAAAAGAGACGGCTATCACCAGCAGCGCATAATCGATTAAAAATGCGAGCAGTCGCGAAATAAAAGTCGCCTGAAGAAACTCCTGCGTCGAAGAAAGCTCCATCAACTCCGGGTAAGACTCCCAAAGCGACCAATCCCCTACCTCTTTGCGAACCCAGGTACCATTTCCAGCACGATCCTCCTCCACCCAGCTCTTGAGTTCCCCTAATGTCACGGGGCCATACACTTCAAGATCCTCTCCTCGAATCCAATAAGTAACCTCAGAATTCACAGGAATGATCGAGGAAAGAGAGGGTTTCAAAGGGTTTGAATCTCTTTCCATAAAATCTTAGAGTTACGACCGCTTTGATCATATTTTTCACGTCGAACGATCGGAAGATAGTCGGCGGGAACCTCTTTAAATCCTCCCTTTTGAGAGAAATAGTTAAAGGCTTGAGTCGAAAGAGCAAAGATCGCTTTCAACCCTTTTTCACGAGCCAATGAATCTAAAAATCTCATCAATTTTCCGCCAATCCCTTGGTTCTCATTCGTCGAAGAGACAAACAGACAGGCCATCTCCCCAACTTTCTGTTCGGGATAGGTATGAATCGCAACACACCCGACGATTGTTCGATCGGTTTCAAAAACATAGTAGTCATCAATCTGAGCTAAAATCGACTGACGCGTTCGTTTCACCAACTCCTCCGCTTGGACAGAGTTTCGAATCAAGGTCTGAATCGCACGCACATCCTTTTTCCTCGCCTGCCGAATCGCCTGATACTCATTTGCATAAATCATCGTCCCCACCCCTTCGGCAGAGAAAACCTCAGAAAGTAAAGCCTCATCAATTCGTCCATCAATCAAATGAGATCGACTCACCCCATTCATACAGGCCTTCACGCAATGCTCAAATTTAAGTGCTAATTCCAGAGGCAATTCCGCTCTTTTTTTCTTGAGATAATCCTCCGCCTCAAAAACGGAGAGTTGCATTAACTTCTTTCCGTTCGAGACCCCTGGATATTCACTAATATAAATCAACTTGTTCGCCTTCAAAACCTCCGCCACTTTTTGAGCCACCCCATCCGAGTTCACCCGATAGGTCTTGCCATCCCCATCAAACCCCAGCGGCGGAATCACAGGAACAATATCTTTTTCCAAAAGTTGAAGCAAAAATCCAACATCAACCCTCTCCACTCTTCCCGTATATTGGTGATCGACTCCTTGCACGATCCCATAAGGATGAGCAATCACCGCATTCGTACAACAAGCTCGAATATCCGAAGAGGAAAGCCCTTCGAGAATCTCGTGAGTGACTCGATTCGCGGCAGTCATTGAGACGTTCAAAGTCTCTTCATCCGTCACTCCGATTCCATGATGATTCGAAATCGTTACTCCCGTCTTCTGTGCAAGCTCTTTGACCTGATGTCCTGCCCCATGAACCAGAACCAGATGAATGTTCAAACTTCTCAAAACCGCTAAATCGAGAAGTATATTCGGAAAGTTTTCATGGGCAATAATCGAGCCATCCATCGCAACGACAAAAATCTTTTCTCTAAACCGAGGGACATAAGTTAAAATTCCCCTTAAATCTGCTACGCTCATATAGCATTCTAGCTAACAAAATCCGCCACTGGTGCAATGCGAATCTGTAATATAATCGACACGGCTCTCTAAAATAAAAAAAGAAAAAGGGCGATCCGCCCCACCGGATCGCCCTCAACAACTTAGGAGGAACAAAATGTACTATTATCAAGTTAGACAGCCCCTCTTGGTAAATCGTTCAAACTATTTTATAAAAAACATAAATTAAAAATGTAATTAACTCATTTACAACACCTTATGAGTATTTATTAATTTTTAAACAGTTAAAATACAGCATCAAAAATTGCCTTTCTTGTGATTATCGAATTCCACAGGACAGAGTGAAACGTCTTAGAGAAGGAAGGATTTTGGAAAACCCAGCAATTCCTAAAACCTAAACCTTCGCACGATTTTGCGATGGTTTGATCGGACATCGACCTCTCAAAAGCCCCGAAAGAGACATTTTGTCTCTTTTTCTTAAAAAAAGATTGTTTCGCACGTATTATTTTCTTGCCAAAATACACC